>JAATGG010000165.1 GCA_015654835.1 Terriglobales bacterium | reverse complement strand
TTCGCTGTCCCTCTTTTTGATCTCAATCTGGATGTCAGGGCGATTACCCGTCAACATCCGAATTCGATGGTGGATCGAAACGCCAGAACTAGACGACCTGGACGTTCTCAGCCTGCCAGCCCTTGGGACCCTTGGTCACATTGAACTGGACGCGCTGGCCTTCTTGCAGCGAACGGAAACCGTTCGACTGGATCGCGGTGTGATGAACGAAAACATCTTCGCCATTCTCACGGCTAAGAAAACCAAAACCCTTGGCGTCATTGAACCACTTAACTGTACCTTGCTCCATGTGTGTTGCTCCTCTGAATACTGATTTACCGCCGAACGCAATGTAGAAGTGTTTGCGAGTGTGCGGTAACACGGAACAGGCAATTACTTCGGTATCGAATCCTACGATTGAAGTTGAGTATAGCACGGAATCAAATGGCGTCCAGCCTTTTTTGTTTTCCCTGCCCTTTAATTTCTCTGCGATGAAAGCCTCCCACCAAACCAGCTCGCGACCGGCCAGCCCGTCGCTTCACACCGGCAGCGATACCGGCTTCAGTTCGCCTTCCCAGCGAGCCACTACCGCCGCCGCCATCCCGTTGCCGATCACGTTCATCGCCGTGCGCCCCATGTCCATCAGCGTATCGACCCCCAGAATCATCATGATCGCCGCCACCGGAATGTGCAGCGAACTTGCCGTGGCCAGCAGGACGACCAGCACCGCCCGCGGCACCCCGGCCACGCCTTTGCTCGTAAGCAGAAGCGTGGCCAGCATTACCACCTGTTCCCCAATCGAGAGATGAATGCCCGCGGCCTGGGCCGCGAAAATGGCTGCCATCGACAAATAAATGCTGGAGCCGGTCATGTTGAAGCTATAGCCGGTCGGGACCACGAACGACACGATCCATCGCGGCACACCGAACTCCTCCATCCGCTCCATCACCAGTGGCAGCGCGGCCTCCGACGACGTCGTGGCAAAGCCCAGGGCCGCCGGCTCGGCCACCGCCGCCGCAAAGCCGCGCAACGGCACCCTCGCAATCATCAGGATCGGCGCCAGCACCAGCAGCACAAAGGCCGTGAGAGCGGCATAGTAGGTGCCCACCAGCTTGACCAGCGGCAGCAGCGTCGACAACCCCATGCTGCCGACCGTGTAAGCCATCGCCGCCCCGGCTGCCAGCGGCGCAATCACCATGATGATTCGCGTCAGGCTGAACATCGTTTCCGTCAGCGATTGCAGCACGTGCAGCAGCGGAGCCCGCTTGGGCTCCGGCAGAGTAGCCAGCGCCGCCCCAAACAGCAGCGCAAAAACCGCCACCTGCAGAATCTGGTTCTGCGCCACCGCCTGCGCAATGTTTTCAGGAAAAATATTGAGCAGAATATCCTGCCATCCGGCTGGATGCGCGGCAGGAACCGCGGCCTGGATCGACGCCGGCAGCGTCACCCCCACCCCGGCCTGCGAAAGATTGATGGCGATGGTGCCAAGAATCAGGCCCAGCGTGGTCACCGCTTCAAAGTAGACGATGGACTTGACCGCCACCCGCCCCACTCCGCTCAACTCATTGTGCCCGGCGATGCCGGTGACGATGCCGCCAAAAATCAGCGGAGCTACGATCATGCGGATCAGGCGTAGAAAGATGTCGCCGATGAAATGGGTCTGTGCCGCAAAATGAGGGGCGTCCGCGCCCAGTTCGGCCCCCGCCAGCATGGCGAAAAAAGTCCACAGCAGCAGGGAACGGCGGCGCAGCGCGAAAGGAACAAACAGGCCCAGCGCCGCCCATCGAAGACTGATGGAAATCTCTGCGTTGGCATGGGCGAAGGCCGCCACCAGGCCGGCCAGAAACAACACCGCGGCGCCGCCGGACAACATGCGGAGCGGGGCGCGGCCGGACTGCGGATCGCGGCGGATTGGATTGGATGTCATCGGCAGGCTGTCAGGTTCTGAGCCTTCATTATCCTACGGCGTGCCCGCAAGGGCATTCATTCGCCTCTCAATCGCGGAGCCGCTTTGAAGTTCGTATCCCCTCGAACTTCGCAGGCGCCGGCACCCGCTACGTGGCGCTGGTCGCCGGTGCCGCAGCGGCGGGCGCCGCCGGCGACGAGGCGCCGGTCGAAGCCGCGGGCTTTGCAGCCGTGTCGGAGCTCGCCGGTGCGCTTTCGTTTACACGGTCGTTCGACGTAACCGCCGGGCTCTTGCCGGCATAGTCATTCACATACCATCCCGATCCCTTGAACTGAAAGGCCGGCACGGTCAACGGGCGCTCGAGCACACCCTGACATTTCGGACACACCAGCTCGGGCTCGGAGTTGAAATGCTGGATTTTTTCAAAATGATGGCCGCATTTTGTGCAGCGATATTCATACAATGGCAAGGTTTTTACCCCTTAGGAAGACTTCCCCATGCTTCCTATTGTATCGGCAAGGCAGCAATAGTTCACCATCGGCTGCCTTGCCGCCCCAAGGGGCTTTCCTTCTGCCCGGCTTCCGGGCCTTCGTGCCAAGCCTTCTTTGCGATCGATTACTGGATACGGACCTGCACCGAAGCGCTGTGATTTTCCCAGGCCAGCGTCAGCCTGCCCTTGCCGCCGCCCTCGTCCGTCAGCGTGTATTTAAGGTTCTCTACCAGCGCGGGCGGCGTGCTCATGGTCATCTTGGTGCGGCCCAAGTCCTGCGTTCCGTCATAAGAGAGGCCCCATTGGCCGGTCTGCTTGTTCACGATCAATACCCAGTGATCGGGGTCGGAGATATCGACAAACAGCGAATACGTGCCCTTGGGTACGCTCACCTCGCCGATCTTGATGTCGCCGCTGATCTCAATCGTGGTCGCGGAGTTGGCGCCCGCCCGCCACACGGGATAGTGGGGATTGGTGCTGATCAGCCCGTCCTTGCTGAAAATGTGGCCGGCGCGGCCTTTCACGGCAGGAGAGTTGTAGTGGATCGTGATCGATTTGCCGCCGATGGTCGCGCTTTCCGTAGCGGCGGGGCTTGCGGGTGGGGCTTGTTGGGCAAAAAGGGTGGCAGCAGCGGCAAGAAGCCCTGTACAGACAAGAAGACGCTTCATCGTGAATTTCTCCCTCCGGGCAAATCCTGGATGCATGGAACTGCCGCGGCGGCTTGATTGTCGCACCGCCCCCCTCGATAGGGGAAGCCCGAAACCGCACCACGAGTGCGTTATACTCCGGACGCAGTAGCAGGGAGATCCTCATGCGTTGCCAAAAGTTGTGCCAAGGATTATGGAAGATAGCTGCGGCCGGAATGCTCGCCGCACTGATGATGGCGCCCGGACTAGCCAGGGCGCAAGCGGGCGGCGAGGCAGTCTTGAAGCCGTTGGATGTGCAAAAGCTGCTGCCGGCGAGCGTGTTCTTTCGCGGCCAGTCGGCAACGACGCAGCTCCGCAACTCCGGCGGCGTGAAGTTTGCCGATGGATTTTACGTGCTGGCTACGCTGGTCGATACCAGTGGTTACTCAACCGATCTGCAATCCAAGTATCAGGCCTACTTCATCACCGAAGTTCCCCTGACGATTGGCGGACAGCCGCTGCCGGCAGGCGTCTATGGCATCGGCTTCATCGCGGACAGCAAGCTCGCCGTGTTGGATATCGGCGCGCATGAAGTGCTCTCGATAGCTTCCGGCGAAGACGCTGCCATCAAGCGCCCCACCCCCTTGCAGATTGTCGCCGACCCCACCGGAGGCTTCCGCCTCTATTGCGGCCGCCGTTATGTGCTCTTCAGCCGCTAAAACAACCAGATTCGGCAGTCAGGTTCACGCGGAAAATCGACAATCGTTTTCTCAGGCCGGCAGCCAGGGTGCATCGGCGCGTTCCACCTGGCCACCCGCCAAACCTGCGGACTTTTCCCCGCCGCGTGCCCCCTCCAGAATCGGCACCACAAGCTGCAGCACCTCCGGCACAATCTCTTCCGCCGCCCGATGCCCGGCAGTTGAAAACCACTCCTTGGCCGCGCCATAAATCGCCCAGCTTGCCGCCGCTGCGGCCATCGCCGGCACGGGCGCGAGATTGCCCCCGTCCTTCTGCAGCCCGTCCGTCAACACGCGCCGAATCGCGCGCACAATCGCCGCATCCACCAGCGGCTCGAACGCGCTGTGCCGGCCGCACCCTCCGCCGCTCGCGTGGCTCTGCCCCAGATAGTCGCAAACCGCCAGAATCAGCGCTCCCGCCGCCGCCGCGCAGCCTGCGTCATAGCGCACGTCCCGCTCATGCAGCAACAGGTGGAACCCGCCCCCGACCATCGCCTCCAACAACGCATACTTGTCCGTATAGTGGTCGTAAAAAGTGGCCCGGTTCACCGTCGCTGCGTCCGTAATGTCCTGCACGGAAATCTCGTCGAAGCTCTTGGTCTGCATCAGCGACCGCAGCGCCCCTTGCAGCAGTTGCCGCGTCCGCCGGATGCGCGGGTCCCGTACTTCGCAATCGGAGATCGGCATGGGCCCTCCTTCCAAAACGTCAGCCAAGAGAAAAATGAATCTCCCGACGACAACCGTCGTCTATAGTGTACGACAGTTGTTGTCTAACCATCTGCCGTTGCCTAAGGAGATTCGATGCCCACACTGCTGCACTTGGATTCAAGTCCTCTGGAAACCTCCATCAGCCGCGAGCTGACCCGCGAGTTCGTCAAAACCTGGAAGAATGCTCATCCCGACGGCACCGTGGTCTATCGCGACCTGGCCGCCCACGCGCCCACTCCCATCGACGCCTCGTGGATCTTCTCTTCCTTCACCCCGCCGGCTTCCCGCACTTCCGAGCAAAACGCGATCCTGGCGCTCTCCGACGAGCTGATCGCCGAGCTGCAACACGCGGACGAGTACGTCATCGGCGTGGCCATGCATAATTTCACCATCCCCTCGGTCCTCAAGCTCTGGATCGACCAGATCGT
>JAATGG010000212.1 GCA_015654835.1 Terriglobales bacterium | reverse complement strand
TCGATCATCGCCCTGTGCATCTCATCGGAGAGATCTTTGAGCGAGAGATTGCGATAGCGGGCGGGAAAGCGCTGAACCAGTTCCGGCAAAGCCTCTTCAAGCGCCGCTTCGGAGTCGTAGAGCCGCTTGAATTCAAAAAGATTTTCGAGCAGACTGCCCCACTTGCCCTTGGAAGTTCCCACAGAAAAGAGCACCAGAACCGTATAGTCGCCGGTACGGGCAATCTCGACCCGGCGCGAATCGAGGAACTCGGTCAACACGGCTGCGGGAATGCCCCAGTGGGCAATAACTCCCTGGGCATTCACGCCTGGAGTCAAAATCGTCACCTTGGCTGGGTCGAGCATGCAGTAGTCGTCGGGTGAGTCTTCGTCCTGGTAGCCGTGCCAGTCTTCGCCGCGCTTGAGGGTCCAGCAGCTTGGCTCCGTAGCCAGCAACTCGTCCTCGGCGTCTTCAAACAGAATCTCTTCACCGGTGGCGGGGTCGGTGACGCGCTCCGGCTGATAGATGCCGAAGAACCATGCTTCGCCGTTCTCCGATTCGTCGCGCAGGCGATGGGCAACAGAGCTCATCGCCTGGCGAAAGCTAATCGCATCGGCCAGCGTCTCGTCCATCAACGTGGGCCCGGCGGGCTCGTCCATCATGGCTGCGGCCACGTCGAGCGAGGCAATCAGCGGATAGAACGGCGAGGTGGTGCCGTGCATCATGAACGATTCGTTGAACTGGTCAAAATCCAGCGGAGCGCGGTCGGACAGCTTGACGTGGATCATGGAGCCCATGGAAAAGGCGGCCAGCATCTTGTGCGTCGACTGCACCGAGAAGATGGTCGGGCGGTTCTCCATGTCTTCCGGCACACCCATGGCATAACGTCCGCGATAGATGGGGTGGAACTTGGCGTAGGCGTACCACGCTTCGTCGAAGTGGATGCGGGCCACCGAGCCGCCAAGCTCCTCGACAACCTGGTTGACGTTGTAGCAGAGGCCGTCGTAGGTGGAGTTGGTGACCACGGCGTAGGTCGGCTCCTGCGAACGCGCCCCGGCCGAGAAAGGACTGCGAGCAATCAGTTCGTGCACCGACTTCGGCGAGAATCGCTTGAGCGGGACCAGTCCGATCATGCCGTAGCCATTCCGCGTGGGCTTAAAGTAGACGGGCCGTGCGCCGGTGACGGTGAGGGAGTGACAAATGGATTTGTGGCAATTGGCATCCGCCAGGACAATATCGTCCTGGGCAATCACGCCGTGGCCGACGATCTGGTTTGAAGTGCTGGAACCGCCCAGCACGTAAAACGTCCAGTCGGCACCGAAGATGCGGGCGGCGTTGCGCTCGGAGTCCCCTGGGGGGCCAATGTGGTCAAGCCATGAACCGAGTGGCGCCGACGAAATGCCTAGATCGGAGCGCAGCAGGTTCTCGCCGAAGAAGCGATGGAATTCCTGCCCTACCGGATGCTTGAGGAAGGCCACGCCGCCCATGTGGCCGGGAGCGTCCCACGAGTAGGCGGACTGGTCATTGTATTTAAGAAGCTCGCGAAAATAAGGCGGCAAAAGCTGCTCGTGATAGCGCTCGATAGCCGTATCGAGGCGCGAGGCGATGAATGCAGGCGTATCTCCGAACAGGTGAATATATTCGTGGACCTGCTTAACCACTTCGAGCGGAAGCTCTGAAACCAGCGTGCGGTCGGCGATGAGAAAGATCGGGACCTTCTTGTTGCGGTGGCGCACGCCGCGAATGATGTCGAGCGCCGCGCGCTCCTCGAACTGGGAGTTGCTTTCGAGGTCCCAGTCCAGCAGGATGGCGGAGTAGCTGGGATCGGAGGTAACGAGCGAAAGGCCGTCTTCCGGCGAGGTGGTGCGGACCACCTCGTAGCCTTCGTCGCCGATGGCGTCGACAAGACGTTCCATGGCACGGTCCGAGACGGAATCGGTACGCCCGACTTCACTGGCAATCAATAGCACCCAACGCTTTTCGCTCATCTACTTCATATCCTCTTCAAATCTCATATCGCACTCCGCGGAGGGCGACAAACGGCAAACAACTTATGGTATCGCGGATTGGTTGCAAGTGTGTGAGTAGGTGCCTGTGGATAGAGGGACCTCGGAGTGGAAGCCGGTCTCCGCAATGAAACGGGCCGAACTTGATGGGTTCGCGGAGAACGCAGCCATGCGAAAGCGCCGCCGTTTCGAGATTCCAATCACGCACGCCATGCACACCCGCACCCGCTGCAAAGATATCCAGAATGCCGCAGGTGCGAGCGTTGAATGACCTCTGCAAGCCTCCGCATGCAACACATTTTGAGGTCGGCAGCCGGCCAATTCTATTCAGGCGGTCGGCGATGAACCGAGAAAGAGGATCTCGTCGAGCCTCTTTGCGTTTTGTGGCGCTTGCTCCACTCGTTCCTGAATCGCGCCTCTGATTTCGACCGCGGATGTCTCAAGACACCTTCGCAACATCCACAGCCAGACGTCCCAGGGCCAGTCCAAATCATTTTTCCGCAGAGAATGTGATGCAAATCACAGGGCGCGAAATAGCTAGCTGTATTATTGTTATATACGACCGATTTGGTCCTAGTTAAATAAAGATCGGAGGCCCCCGCGACTGTCTTTTGGCGAAGCGCCGCGAGGGCTTGGAGATCGACAAACCCGAAGGCTGGCGACTGTCTATCACTATAGACGGACCACGCCAGCCTCTGAAACCACGAAAGGTTGATTCATGGCTGGCCGCAGTGTGTCTCGTTTACTCTTTTCTCCCCTGTTTTTTGTTCTCGCAGTCTTTCTAGCTTTCACCGCGCCGGGCTGGGCTCAAAATGCCCAGATCGCAGGTACCGTCCTCGACCCTTCGAATGCAGCAATCCCCAACGCCTCAGTCCTGCTGATTGAGACGGCGACCCAGGTCAAACGGGAGAGCAGATCGAATGGCGACGGACGCTACGTTGCACCCTCTCTTCCGCCCGGGGCCTACCAGATCACTATTCAGGCGCAGGGATTCGCCACGCAGGTCGTCCAAAACGTCAAGTTGAACGTAGCCGGCAAAGTCTCTATGGATTTTGTCTTGCACCCTGGCTCGGTCAGCGAATCGGTTACCGTGGATGGCAGCGGAATCAGTCTCAACACCACCGACGCCAGTGTCAGCACCGTCATCGACCGTCAGTTCGTCGAAAATCTTCCTCTCAACGGGCGCAGCTTTCAATCCCTCATGACGCTCTCTCCCGGTGTCTCGGTAGTTCCCTCGACCGGAGTCGGCCAGAGCGGCGAGTTGAGTGTGAACGGCCAGCGGACTGAGGCAAATTACTTCACGGTAGACGGGGTGAGCGCCAACACCGGAGCCAGCGTGTCGTCCTCGGGAACAACGGGCGCAGGGTTTACCGGTGCTACTCCCGGCGAAACCGCCCTCGGCACAACGCAAAGCCTGGTATCGATCGACGCGCTGCAGGAATTTCGTGCTGCCACATCCACCTATTCCGCCGAGTATGGACGCACACCCGGGGGGCAGTTTTCCTTCCAGACCCGCTCCGGAACGAACCAATATCACGGCACACTCTTCGATTACCTGCGCAACGATGCCCTCGATTCCAATAGCTGGTTCAATGGCTACACGAATGATCCGCCCATAGCCAAGCAGGCCTTGCGGCAAAATGATTTTGGCGGCACGGTCGGCGGCTTTCTCGACATTCCCCACATTTACAACGGTAGAGACAAGACGTTTTTCTTCTTCTCATACGAAGGACTGCGCCTGACCAACCCCACGCCTTCCCAGTTGTACGAGGTTCCAAGCGCCTATCTCAGGCAGGCTGCTCCCGATGCGCTCAAGCCGTTCCTGAATGCATTTCCGGTGTCCCAACAAGCTGACAATGGCAACGGTCTGTCCTACTATAATGCCGGATACAGCGCTCCGAGTTCGATTGATACGACCAGCATCCGCATCGACCACAGCTTCGGCGAAAAGTTCAAGGTCTTCGGCCGCTATAGCGACTCGCCTTCCGACAGCACAGCGCGCCAGCCTTCCGATCTGGCCCAGGTGAATGCGACCATCCGCAACGTGAAGACTGTCACGCTCGGCGTCACCAGCGCGTTCTCTCCCGCAAAGGTCAACGACTTTCGTTTCAACGTCACCGGCAACGATTACCAATCGGCCCGCTATCTCGATAACTTCGGCGGAGCGACACCGGTCGACCTTACCCAGATTCCCGGTCTGCAGTCGAATAGCTGGATGACTTTCTTCCTCTTTTATGATCTCTATCCCTACTACCTTCTGGAGCCGCAATCGAACCGCGAACGCCAGATCAACGCGGTGGATACATTCACCTACAACGTCGGCAGACATAACTTGAAATTCGGCGTGGATTATCGCCGGCTCGTCGTCTCCGAGGCGCTTCCGCCCTTATGGGAAGTGGGCTTCTTTTACGACGAAAACAGCGTGCTCCACAACCAAGCCAGCGGCATCAATATGTACAAGCAGTCCATCAATATGAAGGCCGTGTACCCAAACACATCGCTGTTCGCACAGGACGAGTGGAAGGTTACCGAGCGGCTCAATCTCTCTTATGGACTGCGCTGGGAACTGAATCCAGCACCACACGACGCCAACGGCAATACGCCCTACACGGTCGATCAGATTTCAAACCTTTCCACCGTAACGCTTGCTCCCAAAGGAACCGCACTCTGGAAGACAACTTACAATAACTTCGCGCCGCGCGTGGGTCTGGCCTATCAGGTACACCGTGCGCCCGGAGCAGGTACCGTGCTGCGCGCCGGAGCAGGCATGTTCTATGACACGGGCACGGAACTCGCCGCCGACGGCTACTACGGTGTAGGGACGACCGGCTTCGCCACTTACAATGGCGACGCCTTTCCATTGACTACCGCGCAAATCGATGCTGTCCCGCAGCCTAATGCCAATCCGCCTTACAACGTTGCAGTGTGGGGCTACGATCCTCACTTGAAGCTTCCTTACACGGTGCAGTGGAATGCCGCCATCGAGCAGCAGCTTGGCGAACAGCAGACATTGACCATCAATTATGTAGGCTCCGCTTCCCGTCGCTTGTTAACGCAGAACTTCTATCATCCCGATCTGTTCGGCAATCCAAACTTCAATGCCGGTAACGGGCTCTACCTCACCACCAACCGCGCCAGCGCCAACTACCATGCGCTTCAAACGCGCTTTCAGCGGACATTGGCTCACGGTTTCCAGGCGCTGCTTTCCTATACCTGGTCCCACTCGCTCGACAACGCCAGCAGCAACTTTACGATCTACGAACTTGAACGCGGCCCTTCGGACTTCGACATCCGCAATAACTTTCAGGCGGCTTTGTCCTACGACATTCCAGGCACCTACCGCAACCCGTGGGTAGCGTACGCGCTCAAGCACTGGTCTCTCGATAGCCGCGTCTCCGCGCGTTCGGCGCTGCCTGTCGATATCATCGCCAATACAACAGTCGATAGCGACTCCGGAACGGGATTGTATTTCCATCCGGACCGTGTCGCTTCCGAGCCGCTTTACATCCATAATTCCCAAGTTGCAACCGGCCGCCAAATCAACCCCGCGGCGTTTGTCGAGAAGGACGATGCGAACAAGCAGGTGATCGAAGGCAACGCCGGCCGCAACTCGGCTCGCGGGTATGACGCCGTGCAGGCAGACATGACCCTTCGCCGCGACTTTCCATTTACCGAGCGCGTGGGCCTGCTGTTCCGCGCCGAAGCCTATAACATGCTCAACCATCCCAGCTTCGGCTCCATCTATAATTCACTCGCCAACGGACCGCTCTTCGGACAGGCTTATACCACCGAAGACAGCCAGCTTGGCGGACTCAGTTCGATCTATCAAGTAGGCGGAGCCCGCTCCATGCAGGTTTCGTTGAAGCTGCACTTCTAATGCAGTTCGCCGGTTCGTAGGGGTGTTTCGGCGGGATCGCAAAGTGGCGTTTTCTTGAGGGAAACGCCGCTTTGCAGTCCCGAGTCCTCTACAACGATTGGAAAACTGCTCCCATGCCGGAGTTATCGAAAGTGCGGAAAGCTGCAGATGGGATTCATCGATAAACCGCAGCGCGTGTGGTGGCGTAGGGCGATGTTCCAGATTCATCTCTGGGCAGGCATCGCCTTGTGCCTCTATACGGTGATCATCGGCATCACCGGATCGATTCTCGTCTTCGAGAGCGAAATCGAACACGCCGCTTATACCCGCCTATGGCACGCATCCAATGGCAGCGCCCCAAGTGCCCCCGAAGCCGCTTTCGTCCGTGCTGTCGAAAAGGTACGGCATATCTATGCCGGATACCAGGTCACCGTCGCTTATCCACCGGACCACGCCGGCGACAACTTCGAGTTGTTCGTCCGCCGCGGCGATGCAGTCCGCTATGTATTTGTCGATGCATCCACCGGCAATATCGTAGGCGACATCGATCCCGCTCACTCGTGGCTGATCTGGATCACCGATCTGCATTTCCACCTGCTCATGGGGAAAACCGGACTGCTTCTAAACGGAATCGGCTCGGCGGGTCTGCTCGTTCTATGTCTCTCGGGCATCGTCATCTGGTGGGCGGGCATCAGAAATTGGGCACGCGGACTGAAAGTGAACCTGCACTCCGGCTGGAAACGAATCAACTACGATCTCCATAGCGTCTTCGGCTTCTGGACACTCGCCATCGTATTTATGTGGGCTTTTACGGGTGTTTATTTTGTATGGCCTCGGCCCATCGAGTCGGCCGTCAACCTTGTTTCTTCAGTAAGTTCCTCGCGGCCTCCGGCATTTACCGTTCCTCTGCGAGCCGCGGCTGCGACCACAGATTTACAGGCAATGATTCGCGCGGCAGAGCACACGTCTCCAAGCGCGGCATTTGCCGGAGCCTTCTTCCCTGTTAACAACAAGGCCCCACTTACACTGCTGATGGCACGCGGCGCACAGCGCAACTTCAGCCAGATGGACTACCTCTATTTCGATCCATCGACGGGCCGGCAATTGGCCGTCTGGCATCGCGGAGTCAACACAACGCGGGGCAGCAAATTCATCTTCTGGCTCGGCCCGCTCCACTTCGGCTATTACTGGGGAACGGCAATCAAGACCCTGTGGGCCGCTCTCGGATGCGCCTTGCCTCTGCTGGCAATCACCAGCCTGATCATGTATTGGAATCGATATCTCGGAAAGAGATGGAAGGCTGCGCGGCAGTTCCTGCTTGAGGAACCGAGTATGCGGTTTCGTCTGTTGGGCTGGCGTCGCCGCCGCACGTCAAATCGCTTCATCTAAGAGGCTGGCTCACAGCCGCAAGACAGCGAACCAGCCGCACCCGGTTGAAGCCGCTACTATGGGCGTGCTTGCAATTGCTTCAACACATCGTTCGTGGTGCATACCTCGCCCAGCCGGGGAAAGACCTTCTCGATGCAATGACGATGCACTTCGGCGTCTCTGTCCGTCATCGCATCAGCCACCAGGGTGACGTGATATCCCAAATCGTAGGCGCTCCGTGCCGACGACTCCACACCGGCGCTGGTAGAGATCCCCGTCAAAAGGACCTGCGTTACACCGCGATGGCGCAAGGTTTCATCCAACGACGTCCCGATGAAGGCACCCAGGCGCTGCTTGGTGATCAAATGATCGCCAGGTTGCTGCTCCAGTTCCGGTACGAGTTCGGTCCAATCGGGCGGAAACGAGAATGCTGGCATTCCGGCATCGGTACGGCCTGGAGCCCGGCCCGCAACATTCACAAGAACAATCGGCAGATCGCGTTCGCGGAATGCGCGCGCGAGCTTCGCTGCACGTCCGATAATTTCGCTGGAGGGATGCACGGTCGGCAAGCGGGTAATGCCTTTTTGCAAGTCAATCACGATTAAGGCGCAGGTATCGTCGAGCTTTGTGAGAGCCATGGCTCTTCCTTTCGATGAGAAGATGGGTGTTATTACTCTGGAGAAGTGCCTTCCGCCACAACCCGCGGAATCGTGCGGTCGGCCACGGTAGCGATGAAGAGAAACGCGCTGAGTGCGCCGATAACAATCGCCAGGCTGTGCAAGCCGTGATCCGTTGCACGCTGCCCATACATCAGGGCCAGCAAACTAGCGGCGGCGATCGATCCGATATATTGCGCAGTTCGTTGCAGACCGGCAGCCGTGCCAATCGCATCGGCCGGAGCTTGAATGTAAACGGCGGCCTGCGTGGCCGTGGAAAACATCCCCATGGGCACGCCGAAAAACATCACCGCCGCCGAGATCATCCACACCGGAGTTCTGCTATCGATGAGAAACAGGCAAATGCACCCCACCAGAGCCGCGCCGATGCTGATGAGGAAGGGAGCGCGAAGCCCCTTGGTGCGCACGCCCGTCAGCGATGAGACAGCGGCCACCGCGGACAGGGGCAGCGTGGCGAGGCCCGCTTTTGCGCTGGAAAAACCGACCGCGCTTTCAAGCCACTGGGCAAATCCATAGAAGACGGTGTAGACGATCATCATGACCGCGCTCGCACGCAGATAGGTCACCGTCAGAGGTAGGTTGCGCGCCAACATGCGTATGTCGATAAACGGCTGCCGGCGACGCAGCGAGTGCGCAGCCAGAGCCGCGCCAAAAATAGCGGCGCAGGCCAGCGCCAGCCAGAGCGGACGGCTCTTCAGGTTCATCAAAAAGGCCATGAGGCTCAGCAGAAAGATCGTGAAAAGACCAATGCCGGCCAAGTCCACATCTTCACCCAGGCGCGCGAAATTCCCTACATGTGGCTGGTCTTTGGGAACCCACAGCAGAACCAGCACTATGGTCAACAAAGCCAGTGGCAGATTGACCGTAAAGATCGAGTGCCAGCCGAAAGCGCCTGTCAGCACTCCGCCGATCACCGGACCTGCAGCCATGGTGGAGATGGCGGCCAGCGACAAAACGCCCATCGCCACCCGCGGCGGTTCGGAGCCAAGCCGGTCCGCCTCTTCCCGAAAAATTCGCATTGCTGAGGGATAGGCTCCCGAAGTTCCAAGTCCCAGCAGGACTCGTACCAATACGAGTTCGGGCAGCGACCACGCCAGTTGCCCAAGAATACCCGCTACCCCCACAAACAAAAGGGAGATGAGATAAATGCGGCGCGGACCAAAGAGATCCACAAGACGGCCCATCGTCGGCTGCGCAACCGCAGTTGTCAGATACAAGCTCGCGATAAGCCATCCCGTCTGGGACGTGCTTGCGTGAAAGCTCTCTGCAATCGGCACCAGGGCCGTTGCAAGCATCGTCGAATTGATTGGATTGAGCGTCGAGCCTAATGCGAGCGGCGCAATAAACTTGAAGCCAAAGGGCGTAGGACCGTGTTCTTTCGTAGCGGCGCGCTTCACTTTTCCACCAGGCGCTTGATGATCTCGCCGGCGGCAAACAGCGTTTCCTGTTCTTGTGCGTCCAGTTGTTCTATGGCCTGCGCCAGCCAAGCCCGCTTGGCATCCTTGGCACTCTTGCGCACCGCAGCCCCCTCGGCTGTCAACTCAATATTGACTTGGCGGCCATCGGTCGGATGCGGTTTGCGCTCGACCAGTCCCATCTCCTCCAAAGCCGCAATGGTGGTTCCCATCGATTGTGGCTTCATGCTTTCTGCGCGTGCCAGATCGGCGGTGGTTTGAGCCCCGTCTTTCGCAAGGCGCGCCAGCACGGCGGATTCTGTCAATGAAAGCTCATGCGAGGCGGCCGCAGCGCGCACTCGGCGCACCAACAGCCCGACGGCCTGGATGAGATCGATTGCGGCGGCTTCAAGTGTCCTTCGCGACATAACAAATTCATCATATCCAAGTGACAGCTAAACTTGCAAGATTACCTGTCTTTCGTAAACCGATAATTGTGGGTCTTCGCGACGAGATCCGCGCATGTTTGCAGATGCTTGAGATCGGCGGCCCGCTGTCGGCCGTCTTATCGGTCCCTGCCTGCAACATCTCCCCGGCAATGCGCGGAACCTACACCACCGGCTTAGGCCTTGCTGCAATTGTCTTCGGTGCTACCGGCCAGCCGAATGCGGATCGAACGGAAACAGAATTCAATCGCGAGGCTCAGTCTTTTACACTAGAGAGAGGGATAACGTCATGAGTGATGGCCGCGAGGAGCGCGAAGAACGTGAGAAGCGCCGCGAGCAGGAAGAACAAGAAGATCGGACCGACCGCATCGACCATGATCGCATCGATGAGTGGGAACAGGAGCGGGTTGACTCCTAACTTACCGCTGAAGTGCTGTGGATGCGTCGCGAGATAGTGACGCCGATTGGAGTCGTGACAGAGTGGCGCTGACGGTTCAGGAACAATTCGGGCAGATCGACATCTATGTCTTCGATCAGATTCTGCGCGGCAACATCGCGGCAGGCATGTGCATACTCGATGCCGGGTGTGGATATGGGCGGAACTTGGTTCATCTACTGCGCGAGGGGTGCGACGTATTTGCCCTCGATGCGGACGCCGCTGCCGTCGAGCATGTTCGCCAGTTATCTGCAGCGCTTGCGACTGGCCTGCCGGCAAAAAACTTCCAAGTCGGACCAATCGAGCAGATGCCGTTTCCAAATGGATTTGCGGACGTAGTGATCTGCAATTCCGTGCTTCATTTTGCACGGGACAATCAGCATTTTCTGGCTATGTTGACCGAGCTTTGGCGCGTGCTAAGGCCCGGTGGAATGTTGTTCTGCCGGCTTGGCTCACGAATTGGGATGGACTTCGAACAAGTGCAAGGCAACATCTTTGTGGTCGGAGATGGCTCCCAGTGGTTCCTGGTGGATGAGAAAATGTTACTCCGGTTGAGCGAGCAGATGAACGCAGTGCTCGTCGATCCGCTGAAGACCACCATCGTGCAGGATTATCGCTGCATGACAACCTGGGTGCTTCGCAAACGCAAGAGTTGATGCTTTCCGTGCCCAAGAGCGCGGGCTCGCCACGCCGATGGCTGGCTGCACACAGGTGACTTGGGCGTGATGCGCAAGAATAGATGCCTGCACCTCACTGGCCCCTCCCGTGATGTAATCATCCGCGGCGGTGAAAATATCTATCCCCGCGAGGTAGAGAAATTTTTCTATACCCATCCCAGGACGGGCGAGGCGCAAGTAGCCAGCACAGCCATCGCTTAACGCAAGCGTGTTCAGAAAGAGTTCAGGCCGCAGCCGTGCGAGAAAATCCGGCTGGTAACGGTCCCAGCCTATCGTCAACCGCGCCGTGTACGACGCCACATGAGCAGGGCGATCAGCAGGAAGAAGGCAGCGCCGGCGGCAATACGAACCATTTCGGAGTGACGCATAGCCCTCCTCTCAAATTCCTGAACCAACGGACCGACTCGCGGCCTATTTCGTTTCCCCGGCACGCAATATCGTCTGGATACGCTTATCGTAGCGGCCCAGCAGGGCGTTCCAGCGAATGATGGCGAGTTCCTCGATCATCTTCATCCCGTCTTTCACATAGCTCAGCCGCGAACGTGCGTCATGAGCCCAGCTCACCGGCACCTCCACCACGCGGTAGCCGCGCTTGACGGCAATGAAGAGAATTTCCGGGTCGAATCCCCAGCGCTCGATGGTCTGAAGCTGAAAAATGGTTTGTGCCGCGGCTCGTGTAAACGCTTTGAACCCACATTGCGTATCGACAAAGCGGAGCCCCATGACCATCCGGGTAACGGCATTGAAACAACGTCCTAGAAACTGCCGGTAGAACGGCTGGCGATGAGTCTGACGGCTGCTCTCAAGCCAGCGGGAACCAATGGCAATGTCTGCGCCAGCCGCAATGGCGGCAAAAAGTCTCTCGGCCTCTTCCATTGGCGCCGAGAGGTCGGAATCGGTGAACATCACGATTTCGCCCTGGGCCTGCAGCAGCCCGGAGCGCACGCTATACCCTTTGCCGCGGTTGCCGGGATTCTCGATCAACCGAACCTCGGGCGCATGTTCGGCAAAGGCCCGCACCAGCTTCGCCGTGGAATCGCGGGAGCCGTCGTTGACAACGATCACCTCCGCACGCCACTTGTGAGCCCGGATGCAGGACACTACCGCCTCAAGCGTCGCAGGAATACGAGCGCTCTCGTTGTAGGCCGGGATCACGATGCTATATGTGGGATATTCCGTCACAGCAAAATCACCGCACCGGCCTCGCGGCCGGTCTTATGGGAGAGACTCTGGACATCATATATGCTCTGGGGGCTGCATGGCCCGTTCACGGCCCGCCGAGGAGAATTTTCCGCCAACTCACTGATGTACAAAGGCTCAATTCTCATAACCGTCACTCTTTTTTGAGATTTTCAGAGCGGAATCCGGTTATGCTGTGAGCGGAGGCCTTTAGGACATGACCAAGGCAGACCTGGTGGAAAAAGTGACCCGCCTGGGCGACCTGACTCGCCGCGATGGCGAGGTCATCGTCGAGACCATCTTTGATTCCGTGATTGCGGCCCTGCAAGGTGGAGACAAGATTGAGATTCGCGGCTTCGGTTCATTCCGGATCCGCCAGCGCAATCCTCGCATCGGGCGCAATCCCAAAACCGGGGACCGCGTCGAGGTTCCCGCCAAACGCGTACCCTACTTCAAACCATCGAAGGAACTTCGCGACCTGGTCAATCCCGGCGAGGCCGGTAGCTCCAAGGAGGCCACCAGCGCCTCCTAAGCACAGCACCGGCTTCCTCCGGCGCAAGGGCTCAATCGTATCTCGGATCGTTCCTAGCAGTTTCAGGCCCTCCCCCAGAGAAAAAGCGAGTTGCTTGACGGGCAAAAATGATCATCTGGCAGCGAGCTTGGCTCTCTCAGTGTTCCTGAAACTGCTCCTCTCGGTGTGGCCCCCGGCACATCTATTCTGCGATCCCGACCACGCTCATCATGCGTCCCGCGTGGCCATGCGAGGCGCGATGCGAGAAAAAGAGTGTCTGCTGGCAGTTCGTGCAGCCGCCTGAAAGACTGATTGCGTCAGGGTGGAGTCCTGCGGCAAGCAACTGGCGCCGGTTGGCTTCCACCAGATCCAGATGCAGGCTGGGGGCTGTCGGCGCATGTCCGGGCGCATGCTGATTCATAAACGACATCGGGTACTTCTCTCGCGCCGGCTCCGTATCGTTTACCTCGCGGAACAGCTCTGTCCCGTAGGTAAACTGCGACTCGAAGGCGGAGAATACCTCTTCGCCGACGGCATAGCAGCAGGCCCCCACCCCGGGCCCGATGGCTGCCACCAGGTCTTCGGGCTGAGATCCGAACTCCAGGCGCATCCGTCCTACGCCGGCCTCGACAATGCGTTTGACCGTCCCTCGCCATCCCGCGTGAAACGCCGCCACCGCGTGGCGCTTGCGGTCGGCCACCAGTACCGGAATGCAGTCGGCAGTCTGCACGCCCAGCAGCAGACCCGGCTGGTCGGTCATCAGGCCATCTCCCTTGCAGGGTTTCTCCCGGCTGGAATCCTCTTGCCCTGCCAGAACCAGGACACTCGAATGGATCTGGCGAATGGTGATCAGCGGTGTCGCAGCGCTCCCCGTGACCGCTTCGACCAGCAGTTCCCGATTGCGCAGTACATTCTCCCGGCTATCGTCGGGCGTAAACCCTAGGTTCAATTCGCCAGGAGCATTCTCGGCACAGTAGGCGCGGCTGACTCCACCGCGACGGGCACTGAACCCATGCCACAACCATGCCATTTTTTCCCAAGAGGAAATGGAAAGCCATTCGACACCGTTTGTCGCTATTCGGAGGGGGGGAGGGGGGGGTAGGGGGGTCACAAACTCATTCTATTCGGGGAGCACTCTCAGGTTACACCCAGAAAGCGAATGGGCCTGCCTTCCGGCAGGCCCGCTTGAGAGGCATTTAAAGGAGGGGGTCCAGATGGGGGGAAAAGGAAGAGATAATCCCTTTACAAGGATCATCTAAAGAGGTAGACACCTTTCAAGGAAGGGTAAAATTCGGGGAAGCCTCTACTCGTTACTTAATCAGATGCTCCGCCTTGGAAAAGGTTGCTCTCCTATGAAAAAAGTGGAGAAGAATAATTTTTAGAGCTACTGCTCTCACGGCCGCCCCTTCGGCCAGGCGTCAAATCACTGAAAATACAGGCTTGGCCCGCCTGTTATTTCCTGGGCTCTTCTTCCTGCCTGACCACCGGCCCTTCCCCCGGGAACGGCCAGTTCTTGTCGAGCAGAATCTCTTTTTCGCGCTGTTCCTTGGCGACATGGTCGATCTTCAGATTCTCGAAGAAGTGCACGCCGGTCTTTCCCGCCGTCACAATGTCCAAGTCGCCATCGCCATCCATATCTTCCGTGACAAACTGGGTGCCGGCCGCCCCGGTGCCATTGACCGAAACCGGGTAGCGCAGGAACCCGCCTATCTTCCGGTCAATCTTGTAGTAGTAGACGGCCAAAGGATCGTAGGAGCCGGGATCGTTGCCGGAGTGGCCGCGATAGCGCTTGCCGGCCAGCAGCTCCAGTTCGCCGTCCCCATCGATATCCGCCATCTTGAGCGCATGAACCTGAGAGAACGACTCGTCGATGGTGTGCCTGATCCAGTGACGGCTCAAGCCATCGCCCTGCTGCTCAAGCCAATAAAGCCCGTAGCTGTGCCCCTGGCCATAAATGATGTCGGTTTTGCCGTCGCTGTTCACGTCGTAGCCGATGATCGGGAAACCCGCGTCGTCCATCTTCCAGTCGGGATGCCACTCCCACTTGTCGGTATTGGCATCGATCTGACGCAACCAGCCATTGGGCGTAAGAATGTCGGCCTTGCCGTCGCCATCGATATCGGCCACGCCGGTGCCGTGCCCGTCGTTCTCACGCGCGCCCGCGTGATGCACCTTTGGCTCGGGACCGGAGAAATCGATCCACAGTACGCCTGAGTGGTTGTAGTGCGCGAAGACCAGGTCGGGCGTGCCATCGCCGTTGATGTCCGCCATCCAGCCGCCTTCGGTGTCATAGCTGTCGGTAATCAGGTGGCGCTTCCACTCGACGCCCAGCTTTTTGGGATTCTCGTACCAGAACACGCCATTGAGCATCCAGCCGGCCGTCACCACGTCGGGCGCGCCATCGTGGTTCACATCCACCGTCCACTCGCCGCAGTCGGAGACAAACTCACCCAGTGTGCCCGCCTCCCGGTATTGGTGGCGTTTCCACTCGCCACCTTGCGCGCCGGGATTCTCATACCAATATGCACCGCTGAGAATATCGGGGCGGCCATCGCCGTTCATGTCGAGGGTGGTGACACCTTCCGCATGGTCCGTGCCTAGCCGGTGCGCAAAAAATGTGGCCTGGGGAATGCCGCCGGGCCCCGGTCCCGCAGTGGTTTTGCGTTCGGTTTGCGACACGACAGAAAGCGTGGATGCGGCAACAACGAGCAGCAGGCCTGCCCGCAGGATGATCTTCATTCCAACTACCTCTCAGAATCTGTCCAGAAACTCTGTTCGGTGTATGGAAAGACTGAACAGGGCTCGGCCAAGGGACAATTTTTTGGATCGAAATCCTCGAAAAATTTCATCAGGGGCTAAAGCCCCGTTGGTTTTTTATTGCTTTTATGTACGGGCCAAAGCCCGTACCTTTCAAAGCTCAATGGTTTCCGGACAGGTTCTCAGGGAAGGGGGCAGTCTTGCGCGCCCCCTCTTGCGCGACCCTGGAAACGCCACTGTCATCAGGCTCCTGCTTATAGCAGCGGATACAGCTTGATATCACGGAAATACAATTCCGCCCCTTCCGATTGGAAGAGAATCTTGCCGCTCGATGGAAAAGCGTCTGTGCCTTCATTGGCCAGTTTACCGTTCACATATTGCCATACGTGGCCGTCGCGGTTCACCAGTTCGACCACGTTCCACTCGCCGCGCGGCTTCTCGACTTCGTTGGTCGGATCGCGATAACCGACTACATTCTTCCAGACGCCTTTATTGAAACGGTCGATCCGCTGCGCTTTTCCATCCGGCCCGGTGACGCGGACGCCGTCTTTGCCGGTGAGCGCGGCACCATCGGTCATCCAGAAGTCGCCAGTGCAGCCCTCGTTAATCTGGAACTCCACCGAGCGCGGCCACACTTTATTGGGTCCTTGAATGTTATAGAGAATGCCACTGTCGCGCGCCTGCCCTTCGCGCGGGGCAAACGTGCCCTCGCCCCACTTGAACTCGGCACGCAGATAGTAGTTTTTGTACTCCTGCCTGGTGATGAAGTAGCCCATCTCCTTGCCGGAAACATGCACGACGCCCTGTTCGACCGTAAAGATATGGTTGGGGTCAGAATTCAACCCGGTGCTGGGAATGAACGTGTCGAACTGACTCAGGTCTTTGCCATCAAACAGAACGACTGCCGGCCCATGCTTGGGGATGTCTTTAGCCTGGCTCCAACCCGCCGCCGTGCACAGCGCACCTGCCAAAACGAACCCGCTCACCCGATTGAACTTGAAACGCATTTTCATGAATGAAATCCTTTCCACGCCATTCTCGTCCTCAGCCCATTGCTGCGCAAGCCGGCTCAAGCGGAAGGCAAAGCGCGGCGAGCGGATTTCTCGACAAAGTAAGTAATCAGACCGACCGGCAGAAAGCGCACCAGGAATGCCGTGAAACGCGCGCTAAAGTTCGGCACAAGGGTGCGCCGGCCACGTGCCAGTGCAGAGAGCCCCAGCCGGGCAACTTCTTCGGCGGACTGCATGCCCCGCCGCTTGAACACGCCGGCACGCGCCACATCGAAGAACTCACTCTCCGTCGGCCCCGGACAGAGTGCCGTCACCTTGACGCCGAAGCGCGCAACTTCCTCGGCGAGTCCCAGCGCGAAAAAACGGTCGAAGGCTTTTGTCGCCGCATACGTCGAGATGTAGGGCACGGGCTGAAAGCTGGCATTCGAGGCCACCACCAGCACCCACCCAAGACGGCGCTCGACCATGTGGGGAACAAACAACCGCGACAGGCGCACCATGGCCTCGCAGTTGACGCGCACCTGGCTCATCTCCTGCTCGACAGGGCTCTCGTAGAACGCGCCGAACTGCCCTAGGCCGGCATTGTTGATGAGGATATCGACCGAGATGCCGGCAGCCCGGGTAGCATCGTAAATCTGCTGCGGCGCGGCAGGATCGTTGAGGTCGGCGATGACGAGGCGGACTTCAGTGCCCTGGCCCTCAAGCTCGGCGGCCAAGCCTTCAAGCCGCTCACGCCGGCGCGCCGTCAGCACGAGATTGGCTCCCTGCCGCGCCAACTCACGCGCCAGCGCTACGCCAATGCCCGCACTGGCTCCGGTCACCAGCGCCCATTTGCCTTTGAAGTTCTGCATATTTGCCATCGCGGGATCATCATAGCCGATGCACCGGCAGACGCATCTTCAAAAGCGAATCAATGGGAAGAGTATGTGTGTGAGGGAGAATGATTGAACCCATCTCCGCCGCAAGACGAAGGCGCGACGAAGATGGGTGCCGTGCTGAACGAATTTTAGAGACCCGAGGCTAGCGGCTGGAAGCTAGAAGCTGCCCTTCAAATTCCTCATTCAGCCACTTGCTGAACGCCGCAAATTCCTCGTCGCGGCCCAGAAAGTCGCGCACCATCTGGCGTCCCGGCTTCGACCCGCCCTGTTCCAGCACCGCCTTGCGGTAGCGGCTGCCGGCTTCGCAACCGAGCAGGTCCTCGGCATCGAACTGGCCGAAAAAGTCCAGGGCGATCACCTTGTCGAAGGCGTACGTATAGTAGTTGGACGAATAGCCGGTGAGATGGCCGAAGCTCGCATACATGCGATTGCCTTCGAGCCACGTCCACGGCTGCAGACTTTGATAAAGCCGCTTGGTGGTGCCGTCGAGATCGAGGCCCGCGGGATTCTGGTCGTGCAGGTCGAGGGAAAGCGTGGTGTAGTAGAGCTGCGCGCGCACCCAGTCGGCACGGCCGAAGGCTCCCGCCTCTTTCATCTTCTTGATGATCGCGGAGGGCAGAACCTTGCCTGTCTCATAGTGCCGGGCGAACGACTGCAGCAGCTTTTCGTCGCGGAAAAACTCTTCGAGCATCTGCGACGGAACTTCGATGAAGTCGCCTTCGGTGGCGAAGCCCGAGAGGCCCGCCCAATCCGTGTGACCGCCAAGAATGGCGTGCATCAAGTGGCCGAACTCGTGGAAAAAAGTGACCACGTCGTTGTATTGCATGAGGCCCGGATCGCCCGCTTCACCGCCGGGGAAGTTGCAGATGAGCGCGGCCTCGGGCAGGTAGCGGCCGCGTACCCCGGTGACCACGGGGGCAGCGGAAAACCACTTGTCCTTGCCTTCGCGCGGATGCATGTCGAGATAGAAACGGCCTGCGAGCTTGCCGCCATCGAAGACCTCGAAGACCGAAACCGCAGGGTCCCAGCCATGCGTGGCAGAAGGGCGAAACTCGATCTTGAACAGGCGCGCCGCGGTCTCAAGCACGCCGGCCTCGACCTTGGCATAAGGGAAGTAGGGACGGACGGACTGCGAATCGAAGTCGAAAGCCGAGCGGCGGAACTGCTCATACCAATAACCACGGCTGGCGATATCGATGTCTTTGAGTCCCGGCTGGCGTCCCCGCGCGAAGTCGAGAATCAGCTTGTGCTCGCGGACTGCGCCCTCGCGGCTGGCCTGGTCGAGCTTGGCCAGGAAGGTGCGCACATTGGCGGCCGATTCCATCATCTGGTCGGCAGTGGCCAAGTCGGCCCAACTGCGAAAACCGAGGACGTTGGCAATCTGCTGGCGCGTGGCCAGCAGTTGTTCCAACAAAGTTTTGTTGGCGGGATAGGCGCGCGTGTTATAGGCCAGGAACATGCGCTCGCGCAGGGCGGCGCTGGCGGCGAAGGTCATCACCGGCTGCATGTCGGGCTGGTCAGTGGAGAGGGTGATCTGGCCATCGGCGTCGGGCTGATGGCGGGCCAGGTAATCGGCGGGCAGCCCTTCCAATTCCGCCTGGGTGGCGACAAGGGTCTTTGCGCCTTCCTGGATGTTGCGGCTGAACTCCAGCGAGAGCCGCGTTGCTTTCTCGTGCAGCGCTTGCAGATGATTGCGGGTGGCCTCGTCCTTATCCACACCGGCGAGCCGGTAGCTGAGCAGTGTGCGCTCGACATAGTGCTTCGTCGTTGCGCTGCATCCGTTCAAATCGACAGCCACCAGGGCGTCGTAGACGCCCCGATTCAAGCTGAGGGCGCTGCCCGCCATCGACACACGCTGCGCTTCAACCTGGGCCTGATCGCGGACCGCCTTGTCGGCGGCGACGGAGTTGAGCACACCGGCCTGCGAGCCTGCAAGGCTCAACTGCTCGACAGCCGCATCATAAAGCCGCAGCGTGTTCTCCGGCGTGCGCGGCACATCGATCGCCAGCAGTGCGGCGAGAGCAGCTTCATGCGCGGCGAGCCGGGCGCTTACCCAGGCTGCCAAGGCTTCGGCGGAGGCGGCTCCACCCGCTTCCCAGGCGTGAAGGTCTTCAGTAACGGCAACGGCGGCAATCGGTTGAACTGGCATGATCGGCACAATCCTCCAACCATCTACGATGCCACAGCAGGCCGGGGCGACGCTTATTTCCCGAAGCTGACGGACATCCGCGCTTGCATCGTGGCATAAAGCCATCTAAGATGCCCCAGTTGGCCTATGCCGCACTCCGCTTCCATCTCGCACTTCGCCGCTCCCACCAGCCCCCGGGTGCGGGTGGGCAAGCTGTGCGTGGCGATCCAGGCCGGCTCGCCCGCGGAAATGATGGAGCGGGCGACAGCGGCACTCAAAGATTCGAAATTTCTCGAATTCCGGCTGGATTCCCTGCCCAAACCCGCGGCTGCCCTGCCGCCTCTGAAGAAGTTTTTGGCTACGCAGCGGGAAGTGACAGCCATTGCCACTTGCCGGCGCAAACAGTTCGGCGGCCATTTCGAAGGGCCACTCACCGCCGAGCTCGATATTTTGTGCAAAGCGGCGCAGGCCGGCTGCCGAATTGTCGATCTTGAGGTAGAGTCGGCCGAAGAAGCCAAGCCGACCCAACTCGCCAGGTTGCGGGCCGAGGGCGCGGCACTGCTCATCAGCTTTCATGACTTTTCCCGTACCAAGGGCCTCGAACAGGCGGCCCAGTGGATCGAAGCCTTCGAGCCTCATTTCGTCAAAATAGTTTCGACCGCCCGTTCGCTCACCGACAACCTTGCCGTGCTGAGGCTGATCGAGGACCGGTCGGCTTCGATGCAGGTGGTCGGCATTGCCATGGGCGAGGAGGGCCTGGTGAGCCGCGTGCTGGGGCCGCGTGCCGGCGCAGCGTTCACCTTCGCCTCTTTCTCCGATGGAGCCGAAACGGCGCCGGGCCAAGTCACCGCGCATACCTTGCACGACCTCTATCGCGTCGAACATCTGGATCAGGCGACACGCATTTTCGGAGTGGCCGGCAACCCGATTGCCCACTCGCTGTCGCCGCTGATGCAGAACACGGCCTTTCGCCGCGAAAACGTGAATGCGGTGCTGTTGCCGCTCAAGGTTCGCGCCCTGGACGACCTGTTGACCCTGGTGGCGGAGCTTCCGCTGAGCGGCGTCGCCATCACCATGCCGCTGAAACAGGAAGTGCTGCCGCACCTGGCCAACATGGATCCGCTGACCGCGCGCATCGGCGCCTGCAACACCCTGCGCACCGGCGCCGACGGCAAGCTTTACGGCTTCAATACCGATGTGGCGGGTGTGGTGAGGCCTCTCGAAAAGCGGCTGCGCCTGAAAGGCGCGCGCATTGCCGTGCTGGGCGCCGGCGGAGCGGCACGAGCCGCCGTATTCGGCCTAGCAGACGAAGGCGCCGAAGTGTTTATCGTGAATCGCACCCACGAACATGCCGTCGCGCTGGCCAAAGAAGCCAAGGTCAAGGCGCTCAAGCACGAACAGTTCGCCAAGAGAGAATTCGATGTGCTGATCAACTCCACCCCCTGCGGCATGGTGGGCTCAAAACGTGCGCTGCCCATCGAGGAGAAGGAACTAAAGGCCGGTCTGGTCTTCGATATGGTCTATAACCCGCTGGTCACGCCGCTGCTCAAGCTGGCACACCTGCGCGGCATTCCCGTCATCAGCGGACTGGAAATGTTTGTGCAGCAGGGCGCGCGCCAGTTCGAGATATGGACGGGCAAGCCAGCGCCTGAAGCGGAAATGCAGCGGATAGTCGAACACGCCCTGCACAAGCGCGGATAAGTAGCGGCCCATCTTCTGAGAGAGTGCTGCAAATCGAAGAAGATGTTTTTCTTTAAGCGGAAGACATGCCGTTCAACGGACTACCGGTGTTTTTTATCCGCCTTCTTGGCTTTGTTCTTGTCCTTATCCTTGCTCGGATCGTCGTCCGAATGGGTGATGGGAATCGGACCCATGTCGGGGCCGACACGCTTCACCTGCGTATCCAACAGAACGTAATTGATGGTGCGCGGATTCGCCGGGCGAGTAATGCCGGTTTGCGGATCGGACAAGAGATGCTGGCTATCGCCAATCTGGAAGCCGAACCCCGGGACCGAGCCACCGGGACCCGGCTGACTGGTGATCTTCACCGGCAAATAGCCCTGAATGGGGTGCAGCCGGAAGCCGGTCTCGTAGCGGTGACGCTTGATGCTCCAGGTAAAAACGCGCACCTGATCGAAGTCGAAGGGCAAGCCGGACTTGGGCGGACTCAACACCGTGATGTATTCGGGCACTTCATGGTTCGGCGTGGTGGCCTCGTCGTCGGTAATCTTGGCAATCACATAGGCGCCCACGATGCGCTGGCCTTCGGCATAGACGCCAATTTCATCGGGCACATCCACATCCACGCGGCTGGCAAGCACCCATCCCGCACGGCCCTGACCGTCGCGGACTAGCCACCAGTCTTCCATGATGGGGGGAGGCGGAGGCACAGAAACAACAGGCACTGCGGGCACAGCCGGCAGGGTCTGCTTGGTGCCCGGCTTGGGAGCGGACGCTGGTGTTTTTGCTGCGCCGGAAGGCGTTTGCGCTGACGGTGCCGGGGTTTTGGGTAGGAGTGCGAAACCTGGAGGCGAGGCCTTGGGCACCGATGCGCGGATCAGCAACTGCACCTTGGCGTTGCCGGGCAGCAGATAAAAGTGCTCGGTGTCGCGGCCGGGCCGGATGTGCAGATAGAGGTCGTCGCGCAGCGTTGCCGAGGCAATGACGGGGTCCTGCTTGTGCTGGCCGGCAAGCTCGTCGAAGGCATCGAATACCTTGCCGTCGATCACCGCATGTTGCTCGATCCAGCCGATTTCGTTCTTGGGAGTCTTGACCTTGAGGAAGCGGCGGCCATGCTCAAGCACTTCAAGCTTTTCGCCGTTGGAGACTTCTCCCACGCGATTGGAGACGGCGGCCACCCGGTCGCGCAGATACATTTGCCGCGCGGAAACATACACCGTATCGTGCCGGTCGTGATGGAAACGCCCGCACCCGCCGACAGACACAGCGAGAAGCAGGGCGAAGCACGAAAAGAGGAAGGCTCGAATCGATCTATAAGGGGAGACTAGCGGCATTTTAGATCGCGCATACACAGGCCAGTTGCGGTCCTGTTCAGGATAGCACTCCAAACGATCACAGGGGTCTGCCGCGTCCCGGCCCGGAACGCAGACAGTCACCCCTGTTCGTGAATATGCCGCTATTGTGTTGGGGGAAGCGAAGCAATCCCTACGGCACCAACCGGATCGATGCCGGTGGCCTTACTCAATGCAGAGGTCAGCGTGCCGGTAGCTCCGATCGTGAATGCCTCAAGATCCGGATTGCCGCCGGAGTTCACCACCAGCACATAGGTTCCGGTACTATCCTCGGCGAGCCCCGCGGGATTATCACCCGTGGTGACGGGATCGCCGACGGAGGTCAGCGAATACGTCGGCGCGGTAGAAGTCCCGGCAACGGCGACCGCAAAACCGCCGATGGTGCCGGCGGCGCTGCCGCTGTTGTTGGCAACATATACATAGTCGCCCGCCGTGCTGGCGGTGGTCAGGATGGAAGACGGCCCGGTTCCACCGCTTGCGTAAGGAGAGCCGGTAATCTCAGCCGTTCCGCCAGCACTGATGGTAAAGACCCGCAGGCCGCCGCTGTTTCCGTTAAAGCCCAGAACCTCGCCCACGTAGAGCAGCCGGTTGCTGGGGTCGACGCCCACGGCGTTATCGCTGCCGCCGTTGTATTTCACGCGAAAGCTGGCGACGTTTCCAAAAGGATTGGCATTGCCGGCAAAGAAAGGAATCACCGCAGTGCCGCCCGGCCCCATGGCGACAAAGACATAGGGATTGCTGGTGGTGGGCGAAACCGCCAACTGCACCAGGGTGCTGGGGGTATTGGAGGTACCGGCGGGCAGTGTTGCCGTGGCCTCGGTCTTGGCGGTGTTAAACAGCCCCGAACTGGGATTGATGGGGACCGCGCTCACGGTGCCGGCAGCGCCCTCGATCAGCCACTGGCCGGTCGGATCGACCTGCATGGTGCCGGCAATATCCTCGGAGATAGGCTGACCACCGTTGCCGATGGTCGGCACGCCGCCCGAAAGGGTGTAGAGATAGATGCCCGAGCCCAGGCTCACATACAAAAAGTTGCCGCCGGGGGAGATGGCGATGGCGAATGGTGCGCTGGCCAGGGTATAGGGACTGTTGCTGAGGGCGGTAAGGGTACCGGAGGAGATGGTGAAGGCGGCGAGCTGGTTCGTTGCTTGATTCAGAATATAAAAAGCGCCGCCGGAGGCGCCGGAGCCACTCCCTCCATTGCCCCCGCTGCCGGAACCACCCGACGGATTCCAAAAACCGGACGAACAACCGGTCATCAACGGCGCCACCAAGAACAACCAACGTGCCAATCTTCCCATTTTCATGACCGCTCCTTGCAGTCCCCCGCCCTGCTCTCACGCTGCCGCTTGCCCACAGACTTGGGCACAAACCTGGACACAATCAGGGGAAACACCTTTTGAGAGTATCTCTCCCGGCGTGAGCCTGTCGCGTGCCAGGCAGACCGCACGCGGACGGTCTCTCGTTTTGGATTTCAGGGATACTGCTGCGTTGCACAGGAAAGACGCAAAAGGCCGGGCATCCGCTCAATGCGATGTCCGGCCTTTTTTGTATGGCGTCGCCTCTCAGACGATGAGGAATTAGACCGTAGCGGCCAGCGACTCGTCGGGCGTGTGGGCCTCGGCGGCCACCTGGTCAAGCACAACGCCGATGGCGTGAATCACGGCGGAAACGCGCACCACGGCCAAGACCAGTTCTTCACTGGCACCCTTGTCGCGGACGACTTTTTCATGCGAGTCGACGCACTTGCCGCAGCCATTGATGGCCGAAACCGCGAGCGACCAGAGCTCGAAATCCACCTCGTCGACGCCGTGGCCGCGCAGGCCGTTCATGCGCAGACGGGCCGGCATGGTGGCGTACTTGGGATTCGAACTGAGGTGATGGAAGCGGTAAAAAATGTTGTTCATCCCCATGACGGCGGCAGCGGTCTTGGCTGCTTCAAGGGCCGGCGCGGAGAGCTGGGCCGCGGCAGCCGCGATGGCCGCGGGGGTAAGGCTGGCGCTGCGCGTGGCAATCGCGGTGGCAACAATGGTGCCCCACAACTGCTGCGGGGTCAGTTCGGTGTTGTTGCGCACCAGGGAAGAAAAGTTGAGCTTCAGGTCCTTGGCGGACGCCGGAAGACTGTCAATCAATGTATCGAGGCTCATGAATTTTGTGCTCCTGGTTTGAGGCCCGGCGATCTTGAAAGGGCCTGCGGCAAAGTAGACGAGATCGGGGCCGACCTGAGAGGACAAGGCCGAAACCGTGCCCTCTTCAAGCAGTGCCTTCTTGCAACGACAGCTTAGACGTGAATTGTTTCTTCGCCCTTGTTCCAGTTGCAGGGGCAAAGCTCGTCGGTCTGCAGAGCGTCCAACACGCGCAGAACCTCTTGCGGGTTGCGGCCCACCGACAGATCGGTGACATAGACGAAGCGGATCACGTTTTCGTTGTCCACGATGAAGGTGGCGCGCTGGCAAACGCCGGCGGTCGCGTCCAGGATGCCCAACTGCTCAGAGAGATCGCGCTTGATGTCGGAGAGCATGGGGAAGGGCAGATCCTTCAGATCGGCGTGATTGTTGCGCCAGGCCAGGTGCACATATTCGGAGTCGATGCTGCCGCCCAGAATCTGCGCGTCGCGGTCCTTGAATTCCTGATCCAACTTGCCGAAAGCGGCAATCTCGGTGGGACAAACGAAGGTGAAATCCTTGGGCCAGAAGAAGTAGACCTTCCACTTACCGGCGAAGCTTTTTTCGGTGATGGTTTCAAAGGCCTTTTTCGGATCGAGATTTACGACAGCGGTCAATTCAAAGGCGGGGAACTTTTCTCCAACAGTAAGCATGTATAACTCCTTCGATACTAAGGTTTGGCGGTACGGTTCGGTTGACTGCACTCTGCGGAGACCCATGGCTCGCGCAGCGAACAAAAAACTAAGAGGAAGCCGCTAACCGGCAGCCAAGCGCATGTGCGGCAATTGATCATGCCATGCGCGGGTTTAGTTATCTGATGCTTGAAGGCACAGAACGTTGCTGGGAAGACAAAAGAGCCACGCTCAGGATATCGCGAAGTCCGGCAGCGGCAGTTTGGAATCCGCGAAAATTGACATGGGAACCACCGAAACCAGATCCGGCGCTTGGATCGGGAGCCGACGGCATGGCGCGGGCAGCGAGGTTTCAGTTCGGCCGGCCACCGGAAGCGGAGCGGCGGGGAAAACGCTCGTCGAGCGGCTGACGGCCCTGAAATCCGGCTTCGACCGTGTGCCAGTGCTCGATGGCAGACTCGCCCATGCGCCAGCAGAGCAGGACCACCTCGTCATCGACCCGGCAGGGAAAATCGAGCAGGCCGGAGTCGAGATCCTTGACCTGCACGCCAATCGAATCGATCTCGGCGACGGTTTCGCGGACACGCTGCAGATGCTGCTCCATCTCCGCACGCTGCCTGGCGACCTCGGCTACATCCACCTTCATGCCGCCGCTGAGATAGATGCGGCGCGAGAGTTCGGAGAGCTTCGATTCAACCTCTTCGGCAGCTTGTTTACCTTCGACCGCACGCTTCAGCAGCGCCTCAAGCACTGGAAGCAGGGATTGCGCCTCGTCGAGAGTGAAGGTCTTCATAGGAGTATTCCTGCGTATAGCATACGACGAAAATTCGGCTCAAACTGCCGGCACGCATCCCGCGGCTTGCGGGTGCTGCCGGCTTGCAGCCTTGGACCTCAACGCGGTTTCTCAGGCGTCGAGGCCCAACCAGAAAGGCCGAAGCAATGCGGGCAGCTTATCGCGGATTAGGCGCCGGCTAAGCTTCCAGCATCCGATCCAACGCTACGCGCGCCCAGTGTTTGACGCTGGGACGCACCTGAATGCGGTTCACGACGCGGCCCTCGACCAGGTTTTCAAGCACCCAAGCCAAGTGCTGCGGGCTGATGCGGTACATGGTGGTACACAGGCAGCCGGTATCGTCGAGCGTGATAATCCGCTTGTTTTCAGCGGCAAAGCGCTTGGCCATGCGGTTCACGAGATGGATCTCGGTGCCCACGGCAAACATGGAACCCTCGGGCGCCTGCTCGACCAGCGCGATGAGCCGTTCGGTCGAGCCGAGAGCGTCGGCCTTCTGGCAGACCTCCCAACGGCACTCCGGGTGAACGATGACCTGGATGCCGGGGTACTTGGCGCGCACCTGATCCACATGGCTGGGCAAAAAGCGTTGATGGACCGAGCAATGCCCCTTCCATAATAGGATGCGACTGGCGGCCAATTTGTCCTTGGACTGGCCGCCTTGCAGGCCCCAGGGGTCCCAAACCGCCATTTCGTCCAAGGGGATTCCCATGGCGTAGCCGGTATTGCGGCCCAGATGCTGATCAGGCAAAAAAAGAATGCGCTTGCCCCGCGCGAAGGCCCACTCAAAGGCCCGGCGCGCGTTGGACGAGGTGCAGACCAGCCCGCCATGCTCGCCGCAAAATGCCTTGATGGCGGCGGTGGAGTTCATATAGGTCAGCGGAATCGTCTCATCGGCCAGACCGAGACGCTCGATCGCTTCCCAGCAGGCTTCGACCTGGGAAATTTCGGCCATATCGGCCATGGAGCAGCCGGCATTCAGGTCCGGCAGAATCACCTGCTGGCCGTCGTGGCCAAGCACGTCCGCACTCTCGGCCATGAAGTGTACGCCGCAGAAAACAATGTATTTGGCATCCGTCTGCGAGGCGGCCTCAGAGAGTTTGTAGCTGTCGCCGGTAAAGTCGGCGAAGCGGATCACTTCGTCCCGCTGGTAGTGATGGCCGAGCAGGAGGGTGGTCGTGCCCAGCTTAGCGCGCGCCGCGGCGATTCGTGCATCCATCGTGTGGTCGGGGAGCGTGAGGTAGTTTTCGAGGCTGCAAGCATTGCCGGCCTCCGGCGAGGCCGCCGTCAATTCGTCAAGTACCAGGTTCACCGTTTTCCGCCTTCAGTCCAGCACACCCTTTGGGGGCGACGGACGGGGTTGTTGAAAGCTAACGCGACTGCAGTAGACGCACTGGCAATTCAGAAGAAACCGGCTATGGAGCCGTCCAAATTGCCCCCGTCCACGGGGTTGTTGCAGCCCTTTCACATTCATGGATGCGGCGCCGAGCCGGGGGATTCGGAAATCCACACGGAGCCAACCGCCTCCAATGACCCATAGTGTAACGCAGCCTTAACAGTCGCCCCAAGGCCGGGCGGGAGAAACGCAACTCCAGAGGCTGTACGCAGTTCCGTTTGTGAGCGTCGCGTATGGGCGGGTATCATGGGTCTTCATGGTCAGTGCGCCCACAATCGAACTCTCCAGTCTGAGCATGGCCGACTCGCTCATTTTGATGGTGCTGGCGCTGGTGGTCTTTGGCCCCCGGCGACTGCCCCAGATCGGGCGCCAGATCGGCAAGCTGATGTACGAGTTCCGCAAAGCCTCCAATGACTTCAAGTTCCAGATGGAAGAGGAATTGCGGAACGCGGAAGATGCCGACCGGCGGAAGCGGGAAGAAGCCGAGCGGCAGCTTGCGCTCTCGTCACCGGCACAATCGGCGGGGACCATCGAGGCGCAGGTCGGCTTTGGCGCGACCGAAACTGCCACCCCTTCTCCGTATCCCGGCGAAGGCACTTATCCCAGGGAATACCCGCCCGAGACTCCGGCAGCAGCCGTGGAACCCAGCCAGCCGGCAGAGAGTTCCCCGTACATTCATCCGCCTACGACCGGCGAGCAAGTGAGCGCGGCGGCACCGAACGCGGCGGCCGCGGAGACAAACGCCGCAGCCGAAAACGGCGCCATCGTTTCCAGCACAGGCCCCGGCACAGTTCCCGGCGAAATCGTCCCCGCCGAACCGGCAAGCACATCGACGGAGCCGACAGCCCATCATGGTTGATCCCGCAGACGCAATCGGCAAGGCGCGGGTGGCTGTGGCCCAGCGCGCAGACCTCCCCGGCATGAGCCTGATGGAGCATTTGGACGAGTTGCGCCGCCGCATCGTCCACTCCGCCATCTACCTGTTTCTGGGCTTCATCGTCGCCTACGTCTTCCATGAGCGGCTTTATGGCTTTGTGCAGGCCCCGCTCGACCAGTTGCACATCAAGCTCAACTACACCCATCCGATGGACCCCCTGAACCTTTACCTGCAGGTGGCGTTGATCGGCGGTGCGATCATTTCCTCGCCGTTCATCCTCTTTCAGGTCTGGCTGTTCATTGCGCCGGGACTCTACCAGAAGGAGCGGCGGTTCGTGGTGCCTTTCATGGCGGCCACCGTGGGACTGTTTCTGGGCGGCGCTTCGTTCGGCTACTTCTATGTGCTGCCGGGCGCACTGAAGATCCTCATCGTGCAGTTCGGCAGCAAGTTTCAGCCGATGGTCACCATCGAGGAGTACACCGGCTTTTTTCTGTCGGTGATTCTGGGCTTGGGCATCAGTTTCGAGATGCCGATCCTCATTTTCTTTCTGGCCCTGTTCGGCATCGTGAGTCCGGCCTTTTTGTGGAAGAACATCCGCTATGCGGTGCTCATCATCTTTTTGGTAGCTGCCGTGATTACCCCCAGCCCCGACCCGTGGACCATGTGCATCTACGCGGTCCCGATGTTGATTCTCTATCTCATCGGCATCGGCGTGGCCTGGTGGGTGCATCCTTCGCGCCGCAAGGCCAAGGAGAAGGCGCAATGATTTTCTTCTCTTCGCGGAAGAAAGTCGGAACGATCAAGATGCTGGCAGCATTGCTGCTGACGATTCCCATGGCCGCGGCGGCCCAGCAGCATTTCAGCGGCGCAAAAGCCTATGAGTATGCCCGCCAGTTTGTCGCCATCGGCCCGCGCTGGCCCACCAGCCCGGGCCACGCCAAGGCCGAAGCGTTTCTGCGCACGCACTTTCAGCACGACCGGCTTGAAGAAGACGCGTTCACGGCCAACACGCCCATCGGACCGGTGAACATGCGCAACTTTATCGTGCGCTTTCCCGGCAAAAAAGACGGCGCCATTGTGCTGGCCACGCACTACGAAACCAACTACTGGCTGCGCAACATCAACTTTGTCGGCGCCAATGACGGCGCAGCCACCACCGGCCTGCTGCTGGCTATCGCCGACCCGTTGCGGACCGCGACGGCGGGCGGCAGGAAGCTCGACGGCTACTCCGTGTGGCTGGTCTTCTTTGACGGCGAAGAGGCCATCAAGAGCTGGTCCAATTCCGACTCGACCTATGGCAGCCGGCACCTGGCCGCCAAGTGGGGCCGCGACGGCACGCTGGGACACATCAAGGCCTTTGTGCTGGCCGACATGATCGGCGACAAGGACCTCGGCATTCAGCGCGAATCGCGCTCCACGGACTGGCTTGTGGCGCTCATGCAGCAGGCCGCAAAAAAGTTTGGCTACGACCGCTATTTCTTTCAGCAGGAAGAAGCGGTCGAAGACGATCACCTGCCGTTTGTCGAGCGCGGAGTTCCTTCGATCGACGTCATCGATTTGAACTACGGGCCCAACAACAGCTATCACCACACCGTGCAGGACACGCTGGACAAGGTGAGCCCCCGCAGCCTGACGATCGACGGCGACGTGTTCCTTGAGACGATTCGTTTGATCGGTCAACGGTAAATACAGGGAGCAGAACACAGAGATCAGGGAACAGTAAGGCTGCCCGGCACTTTCGTACCGATCTCTGTTCCCTGCTCCCTGTTCTCTGCCGTTTGCAGTAGCATTCAAACTATGTTCGCTGGCGTGTCCTGGACCTGGTGGATTGGCTTTCACGTTGCCGTCGCCGCACTGCTGGCGGCCGACTCGCTGCTGAGTGGTCGAAAGACCTCTCCGCAACAGGCACGGTGGATGCCGTGGATCTGGACAGCGGTGCTGGCCATGGCGGCGGCAGGCTTTGCCGCATGGATCGCGAGCGCCGAGGGCCATGTGCGGGCGCTGGAGTTCGTTGCCGGCTACGCCATCGAGACCTCGCTCAGCATCGACAATCTCTTCGTCTTCCTGGTTATCTTTCAGGGCTTCCACGTTGGGCCGCATCGCCAGCACACGGCCCTGCTGTGGGGCGTCGGCGGAGCAGTCGTGCTGCGGGCGCTGTTTATTGCGCTGGGCATTACCCTGATCCAGCGCTTCGAATGGATCACCTGGGTCTTCGGACTTTTTCTGCTGTATGCGGCCTTGCGGCTGGTACGCGGCGGCTCCGCCCATGCGGCTGTGCCCGACTGGGTGCGCAAGCTGCACTCCACCAAAGGATCGCTGCTGCCGGTGATTCTGGCCATTGAGCTGACCGACCTGCTGTTTGCGGTGGACTCGATTCCCGCCGTGCTGGCCATCTCGCACGATCCGTTCGTGGTCTATACGTCGAACATCGCGGCCATTCTAGGCCTGCGCTCGCTCTACTCGGCGCTGGCCTCTCTGCTGGACCGCATGCGCTACCTGCACTATGGGCTGGGCGCACTGCTGGGCTTTGTCGCCCTCAAGATGCTTGGCGCGCATTGGTTCGAGATTCCAATCACGATCTCGTTGGCCATCATGGGCGCAATCCTGGCGATCTGCGCGGTGGGGTCGTTGATGGCAGGGCCTGTGAAAAGCAGAGAACAGTGAGCAGTTAACAGTGCGCAGGGGACGTAGGACAGAGAAGCTGTCGACGTGGCGTTTCTCTTCCTCACCTCATTCTGTTCAGGCACAATGCCTCAGTCCTCAGTCCATTGAGATCTGCACCAAGTCTGCCTCGCCGCTCGCTGCCGGTTGCTCGCGCTCACGCCATGCAGGCAGCGCCACATGCTGCAAACGGGCCATGGCGTTGCCGATGCGCATCGAGCCGCGCAGCAGATGCTTGGCTTTCAACGGACCGAGAAGCTTTATTTCACTCACCCAATGCGCTGCCGCGCTGGCCGAACAGCCGCACTGCGAGCAGTCCGGATCGCCGCCAAAAACGCAGGGATCCACATGCGTGCGCAGATCGGCGGAATAGTTTTTCGACAACCGCGAGAACGTGCAGTCCTTCGGCGATGCGGGGGGATGCAGCAATGCCTGCGCATAGCCTTCGCCGACAAGCAGTTTGGGATAGAGTTTGCGCAGGCGCGGCAGTTCGCGGGCCACCTGCTCGCGCTGCTCCGCGCTCAACCGCTCGGCGCTCTCCTCGCCCCGCTGCGGCGAGTAGAGGCTGACCCAGATGCTGCGCACCTCTTCGCGTTCGCTCCAGAAGCGCACATACTCTTCAAGATAATTCGGGCGCTGCAGCATGGGCGCGGTAATGGTCCAATGAATGTTCACGAGGCGGCCGGCGAGATTGCCGAGGATGCGCTCGTAGGTAGCAGGATGGCGGCGCACATCATGGTGCTCGGGCAAGCCGTCGATGGAGACGGCGACGATGAAGTTAGGCAGATCCATCCACTCTTTTGGAATGGGAATGATGCCGCTGGTGACGACCATGGTGAAGATACCGCGCCCGCATAACTCCGGCACTATGCGGCTCAGCTCGCGATGGCGCACCATCGGCTCGCCGCCCACCAGCGTAACCTGCAAGGGCTTGTGCTGATCGACAAGATCGAGCACGCCGCGGACAAGATCGTCGCCGCGCTTGTCACTCAATTCGCGCAGGGTGAGTTCGCCGCCCAGGTGGTTCGATCCGTAGGCGTAACAGCCGGGGCAGTGCAACGGACATTCGCGCGTTACTTCGATTGACAACAACGGGGTATGGCCAAGCAGGACCTTGCCCCACGACTGAAAAACATTTCTGGTCCGCACCCTGCCACTCCTGGGGGAAATAAAGAATGGCCAGCCTTCAGACTGACTCGATTGAATTAGACGCACCTGGGGTGGGGAAAGGTGCGTAATCCAGCGTCCAACTCCCTGCCCAAGAACAGCCCTTACCAATTTTCGAACAGCACCTTGTCCGCATTGTTTTGGTTTGCGCCGTTTTGCCGCTGGCTTGAGTGCTTCTGGAAATGGGCGTCGTCGCGCTGGGGAAAGTCGTTGCGGAAATGCGCGCCGCGGCTTTCGGTCCGGGCCAGCGCCGCGTGCAAAATGGCGCGGGCAACACGGCTGAGCGCCAGCGCCTCGGCCAGCCGGCGGCTGCCCTTGCCTTGCTGCACCAACTCGTCCAGTGCGGAGGCGCAGGCTTGCTGGGCTGCAAAGCCCTGGCGGAGCGTGGACTCCTCACGGAGCAGGCCGGCATAAGCCCACATGCCGCGCTGCAGGTCGGCGATATGCGTCTCAAGCAGAGCCTCTTCAGCCGGCGACAACGGTACGGGGGCAGGCTGCGCGGCACTTTCCGGCTCAAGCGGCAGACCATCCGCCAGAATGGACTGGGCGGCACGCGCACCGAAGACCAGACCTTCCAGCAGCGAGTTCGAGGCCAGACGGTTGGCGCCATGGACGCCCGTGCAAGCCGCTTCGCCCGCTGCATAGAGGCCACGCAGGTTCGTGCGGCCGGTCAGATCGGTACGGATGCCGCCCATCATGTAATGCGCTGCCGGGCGCACCGGAATCAGGTCGCGATGCAGGTCGAGTCCCTGCTGGGCCAAGAAGGCGCTGATGCCCGGGAAACGCTGGTGGAGATCGAGATTCTTGACGTGCCGCATGTCCAGATAGACAAGGCGAGATTCACCCGGATGAGCGCCCATGCCTTCACGCGCAATGGCGCGGGCCACGACGTCGCGCGGGGCCAGTTCCAGCTTCGGATGATAGCGCTCCATGAAGCGCTCGCCGCGGTCGTTGCGCAGCCAGGCGCCCTCGCCGCGCAGCGCCTCAGAGAGCAGAAAGCGAGGGACGCCGGGCAATGACAAAGCCGTGGGATGAAACTGATAGAACTCCATGTCGGCCAACCCGGCGCCGGCCTCTGCGGCCAAAGCGATGCCATCGCCCGTGGCCACGGCTGGATTGGTGGTGTCGGAATAGACCTGCCCCGCGCCCCCCGCGGCAATCAGGACGGCGCGGGCGGCGACGCGGTGCGGCTGGTTGTCGGCATCGAGCAGATCGGCGCCGATCACGCGGCGCTCTGCAACAGACACCTTGCCCGTAGCTACCAGGCCGGTAACCGTGGTCCACTCGGCAAAGTGGATGCGCCGATGACTGTGCGCAAACGCGGCCAGGGAACGGCTGATTTCCGCGCCGGTGGCGTCGCCATTGGCGTGCAAAATGCGCGGATGCGAGTGAGCGGCTTCGCGGGTCCGCAGCAACTCGCCGCCTGCCCGGTCAAACTGCGCGCCCCACTCGATCAACTCGGCTACCCGCAGCGGCCCCTCGGCCACCAGCGCCTGGGCCGCGGGGCGATACACGAGGCCATCGCCGGCGGCTACGGTGTCTTCAAGGTGGAGGGCGACGTCTTCGTTGCCCTCCATGGCGACCGCGATGCCGCCCTGCGCGTAGTGCGTATTCGACTCGGCAACGGATTCCTTGGTGACCACCAAAACATCGCCATGGTTGACCAGTTCGACCGCCGCGCGCAGGCCAGCTACGCCCGCACCCATCACCAAAAAATCCACCTGAGTCATCAATGACATAACCCTTCAGGCTACCACCGCGGGCAAGCGGACCTCGCGGGCCGGGGTTCGCGTAAAAACCGAGGCCGGCACGAATATCAGCTTTCGGCAGAGGCAGGCCGACATGGTTCTTATTGCTCAGACGCCCATGCAGCAAGGGCCTAGAGTGAAAAGCGTAGGGATCGGTAGGAATACGACGGCCCTGGATGAAGCGGGGAAATCCTTATGGTAGCTGCTGTTGCCGGGTCATTCTTTACGGCTGCACAGCGTCCCACGCACCTTCTCCAGAACCGCAGACACCTCAAGGGGGTCCCCGATGCGCGGATTCAAAACTCTACTTTCAGTTTCAGCGTTGTTTGCCTCGGCAGTGCTCGTATCCGGCTCACTTGCGCCCGCTGCGAACGCTCAAGTGGTTATCAGCGTCCAACCGAACTGCCCTTATGGCTATTACGATTACGCCCCGTATGCCTGCTCGCCGATGGGCTATTACGGATCGGGCTATTTCTACAACGGCATCTTCCTGGGCATGGGGCCCTGGTCGGGCTGGGGTTATAACCACGGCTGGGGCGGGCATCGCTTCAGCGGCGAAGGCGGCGGACGCTATCACGGCGGCGGCGGAATGGCAGCCAATCGTGGATTCGGTGGCGGCGGTGGTAGAGGGGCCATGCACGGCGGCGGTGGGGGCCACGCTATGGCAGCCCACGGTGGCGGCGGCGGCTCCCATGCCATGGCGGCTCACGGCGGCGGTGGTGCCCAGCACGGCGGTGGTGGACCCCACGGTGGTGGCGGTGGCCAACATGGCGGTGGCGGCGGTCAACACGGTGGTGGGGGATCCCACGGCGGTGGTGGCGGACATCGGTAACCGGTAGCTGAAAGCTCCGGCAGCAGATCCTAGACACAGAGACTTGGGACACAGCAACTTGAAAGCGGCGTAGCTTATGGCTACGCCGCTTTCAAGCTACCAGACCAAAAGCCATATACAGGAATGAGAGAGCTAAACGCTCTCAAGCAGGCACGATCTTAAGCGCGCACGACTTGCCCTTTTCCCTTTAGATCGAATCCGAGCATCTCGGCAGACTTTTTTAACAGAGCGTACGGTCCTTCTTCCACCAGCAGCATTTGATCGGCAATGGTACTGACGCAACCATTACCGGGGACCCGCAAGGCGAGGATCTTCGGCGGAGGAATCTGACGAGCGACCAACGCAGCCAGTTGATGACACTCGTCGTTGGAGAGCGAATAGCAGAGGACGACCAGGTCGAAGGTGCACTTCCCCATTAGGGCCTCGGCTTCCACCACTCTGCCGGCCGTCTGCACCTGAAAATAAGTACCCAGAATCAGTTGGCGAGTTTGCAGCAACATCTGGTCCCGACTGATAACAAGCACGTGAGCACCATGATTCATTAACTCCTCAGTTCTCTGAATGCCTCGCTGTTTATAACCCGCGAGGACGCAGAATATCTGGATCGTTGCAGAAGTTCTGTCTGCCAGCGAACATAAGGAGGGACTATTCGCTGTCCTGAAATAATCCTCGATCTTGTGTACGGTAGCGAACATAACAATCGAGTTTTCAATGAGATAATCCCTTTCAAAGATGCACCTAAGACCGTCTTCCCAGAGAACGCTAGACTCGCAGTTCCTATTAGGCGTCCTTTGCAAATCAGAATGAGGGACGCCCGATGAACGTTTATGAGTCAAACCTTCTGCTCGCAGCGCTCCCGGCTGCATACCGAAATTCGCTTCTATCCCGCTTGAAGCCGGTCACGCTGGCAGCGCGGGAGGTGGTATACGAAGCCGACGAGACGCCCCAGTATGCGCACTTCATTACATCGGGCATTGCCTCGGTTGTCAGCTCAATGTCCAATGGGGCCAGCGCCGAGGTAGGTATCTGGGGTAAAGAAGGGCTCGTTGAAAGCTTTCATCTTTTAGGCAACGCCCGGGTCCCCACCCGCTGCTTCATCCAAGTGGATGCCACCGCGCTCCGAATGCCCTTTAAAGAACTGCAAAAGGAGTTTCGGGAGCGCCCGGAGCTGCACGAACAAGTGTTGCAAGGCGTCCAGACCCAGGGCTCCATTCTTGGCCAACTGGCGGCCTGCAACCGGCTCCACGAGGCATCGGAACGGCTGGCGCGCTGGCTGCTGATGGTGCGGGACCGGGTGGAAAGCGAGACCTTTTACCTGACCCAGGAATTTGTAGCCACCATGCTGGGCGCGCGGCGCACGACCGTCACCGCGGCGGCAAGCGCGCTGCAGCGTGAAGGGTTGATCAAGTACAGCCGTGGGCGCATTCATATCGTGAATCCAGAGGGCCTTGAGGCCGAGGCCTGCGAATGCTATCCGACAGTACACAATCTCTATCTGAATTTCTATAAGCACACAGCCCGGGATTAGAGTATTTTCGGAATACACGCAAACTTTTGAGAGCAATAAAGGGGGCTTTTTCTTGAGGAAAAAGCCACTCAAAGTGTGCTTTCGGCCTGCACCCATCCCGAAATTGCTATAAGGCAGTTTCTCTCTATAGCCATAGGAGAACTGTCTTAGTTTCCGGCCAACTGCCCAATTGAAAACTCACGCGCGTAGCCGGACGGCTCCGCCGAGATTTTTACCCGCACATTGCCGCTGGCATCGCAGGTATATTCTTCGCGGATGGTTTCGCCATTCGGCTCAGCCAGCAGTTGGACCGGCTCGCCGGCCAGATCGTCACGGCCCCACAGGCGCGGGTCAAAGGGAAACTGAATCTGCTCCCAATTGGTGATTTCACCTGTCGGCTGCCCATGCTCATCGAGTTGCGAACACTCCAGATAGCGGAAGTGGCCGATGTTGTGGGCCGGCTGGTAGCGGCGCTCGAAACGCAGCGGCGGATCGCCGGGGGCCGGCATCCGCGCTCCCCTGGGAAAGATGAGGTCGAAGACGATGGTGCCGCCAGAGTCGGCCTCGCGCCACATGCCGAAGTTCTGGTTGAACTGCTCCTGCAGCCGGTCGCCGGCGGCAGCGGCGCGAATCGCCAGCCCCACGGCGCTTGCCGAACGCATATAGGCGGAGCGGCGCACCTTGCGGCCGAAGCTCTCGCGGAGAATGCGCGCCACCGGGGGCAGCTCCGACCCGCCGCCGGTGACATAGAGCGTGTCCAGGGGCCGGCCGGAGTGCGCGGCGAGCAGATTTTCGACCACTGCCCGGGTCGAGTCGATCAGCGGACGGCAACGCTCGTAGTACGTTTCCACGGGGATCGTCACCTGATCCAGACCGGGACGCGCCCGCTCCATGTCGATCGTGACGCGGCGGGTGTTGGGGTTGAGGGACTCTTTCTTTTCGCGGCATTCGTCGAGCAGCAGCCGCCGTTCAAACGGGCTCAGAGGCGGCTCGGGCTGCGCACAGGTAAGGGCCAGCTCGGCCAGGATCTCGTCGAAGTCGTCGCCGCCCAGGTTGGGAATTCCGTCGGAGGCCTCGATGGTGTGCTCGGTCTCACCCAGCGTCACCAGCGAAACGTCAAAGGTGCCGCCACCCAGATCGTAGACCACCAGACCGCTGCCCACGCGGCTCTTGCGCTCGGCACTGTTGCGATAGGCAAACTCCAGCGCCGCGGCGGAGGGCTCATTCGCCAGTCCCAACACTGAAAAGCCTGCCTCCTGCGCCGCCTCTTCAGTCATAAAGCGCTGATTGCTGTTGGCGTTGGCGGGAACGCCCAGCACCACTTCAAGACGCTCCTCAGGGCCGGCGCCAAGATTGGAGTGATGCAGCAACTGGGTGCGCAGAGCGGCCATCATCTCCGCCACCAGCACGCGCAGCGGCAGGGACTGGCCGGCAACTTCCACCTCGGTGCGGGGACCGCCGAGACGCAGCCAGCGCTTGGGCGAACGCAGCAGGGTCCAGCGGGCATCGGCTTGCATGGCCAGGGCCTCCCAGCCATACACCCGCTGGCCGCCATTCACTGCGACCACGGGGGGAAACCAGTCGCGCATCTGACCATCCGGCGCCTCGAAATGCACCAGCGGAAAATTGCCGCGATCTACGGCGGCAACCACCACGCGCGTGGTTCCGAAATCGATGCCGATCCGCATACTCCTCCAGTTTAAGCCGTCATTTGCCGGCAACCGGGACCATCAAGCCAGCGTCCACGCTCGACTTTTGCCTGCAGTTGCCGTTTGCTCAAGTTGGATGCAATAGCGAGCCGGGCATCGGGTACTGACGCTTCTTGCCGATGCTTCCTTTAGGATAGAAGCAGCGTGCAGACCATACGAGTAGAAACACCTTCAGCCAGATATGACGTAATTACGGGCAGCGGCCTGATTTCCACTCTCGCTCCGCGCATCGAGCGCATCGTGGGCCAGTTGCCGCGGCGGGTCTTTGTCGTCACTTCGCCGGAGATATGGGCCTTGTGGGGCGAAGCCTTTGCAGGCTCGTTTGCCGAGGCTCCCATTGCGCTGTTTCTTGCCCCCGGAGAAGGCCACAAAACGCTCTCCAGTGTAGAAAAGCTGGCACGGCAGATGGCCGAGGCCGGCGGAGACCGCGGCTCGCTGCTGATTGCCTTTGGCGGCGGCATCGTGGGCGACGTGGGCGGGTTTCTGGCTGCGATCTATATGCGCGGCATTCCGTACGTGCAGGTTCCCACGACGCTTCTGTCGCAGGTCGATTCGTCGGTGGGCGGCAAGACGGGCGTGAACCTGCCCGAAGGCAAGAATCTCGTGGGCAACTTTCATCATCCGCTGGCGGTGTTTGCCGACATTGCGGCGCTGGGCACCTTACCCGACCGCGAACTGCGCGCCGGCCTGATGGAAAGCGTGAAGGCCGCGATCATCCGCGATCGTACGCTGGTGCGTTTTATGGAGGAGCATGTGAACGACGTGCTCGGCCGCGACCCCAAGGCGCTGGAAAAAGTCATTGCCGCATCCATCCGCGTGAAGGCGGGCGTGGTCAATCTCGATGAGCGCGAAAACGGGCTGCGCATGATCTTGAACCTGGGTCACACGCTGGGCCATGCCCTCGAACAAGCTACGCATTACAAGGTCCTGCTGCATGGCGAGGCTGTCGGCTGGGGCATGGTGGCCGCCCTTCATCTGGCCAAGGAACGCGGCACGATCACCAGCCGCCAGGCCGAACGGCTGGAGAGCCTGATCCATCTCTATGGGCCGCTGCCTCCGCTCAAGGTGCGGGCAGCCAAGCTGGTAGCCGCTGCCGGCCTCGATAAAAAGAACATCGGCGGCGTGCGGAGATTCGTGCTGCCGCTGGGCATCGGCGATGCCGGCGTGGTGCAGGATGTAAGCGCGGCAGAACTCGAAACCGCAGCCGAATACATGCTGGCGCGGGCCACGGAGTTGCACGCCTGATGGCAGTTTCCGGCGCAAAACCGGCAGGCGCGGCGGACGAGACCAGCGCCGCGCAGGCGGTGCAGCGGATGTTCGACTCCATCGCGCCCCGCTACGACCTGCTGAATCATCTGCTCTCGGCCAATATCGACCGGCTGTGGTGGAACCGGACGGCGCGGCGCTTTCGTCCCATCCTGGCCCGGCCCGACGCGGCCATTCTGGATATCTGCTGCGGCACCGGCGACATGACCATGGCCCTGCTGAAGCAGCGTCCGCGGGGTGCAAGGCCTGTGCTGGCGGCGGATTTTGCGCGCGGCATGTTGAGCCGGGGGGCCCGCAAGTTTGGCCAGCGCAAGCCGGGGGAGGCCTGCGCCATCGCGCTGGAAGCCGATGCGCTGCACCTGCCGTTGCGCTCCGCCTCGCTGGACCTGATCGTGACCGCGTTCGGGTTCAGGAACCTCTCCAACTACGAGGCCGGACTACGCGAGTTTCAGCGGGTTCTCAAACCGGGCGGGCAGTTGGGTATTTTGGACTTCAGCGAGCCGGGCGGCCTGCTGGGCAAAGCCTATGCCGTCTACTTTCGCCGCGTGCTGCCGAGGATCGGAAGGTTGATTTGCGGCAAGGACGGGCCCTATAACTACCTGCCAACCTCGGTGGACAGCTTTCCACCTCCGGCAGAAATGCTGGCGCTGATGCGCTCGGTCGGTTACCAGGAGTGCGCGTGGCAACCTTATACCTTCGGCATCGCGGGTCTGTACACCGCCAAGCGTCCAGAGTAGGCTGAAAACGCCATGACGTCCGCTGCTTCCAGTCTGGCCGGGATCTCCGCCCAAAAGCGCCGCGTGGCGCTGCAATCGCTGTTGGCCGCCGCGGCCATGACGCTGCTCAAGCTGGCGGCGGGATTGCTGTCGGGCTCGTTGGGCGTGCTGTCCGACGCGGCGCACTCCGCGCTGGACATGGTCGGCGCCGGGCTGACGTTCTTCTCCGTGCGTGTCTCCGACAAGCCCGCCGACGAGGACCACACCTACGGCCACGGCAAAATCGAAAACCTCTCCTCCTTCGGGGAAGTGATTCTGATGGCGGTATCCAGCGCCTGGATCATCTGGGAAGCGCTGGCGCGCATCCTGCACCATCGCGTGGAGCTGCGCCACTCCGTATGGCCGGTACTGGTGGTGCTGCTGTCGATTGCGGTGGACTTCTGGCGCTCGCGGCAGTTGCGGAAAGTAGCGGAACAGACCGGCTCGCCGGCTCTGGCAACCGACGCCTTTCATTTCGCCAGCGACATCTGGTCTTCGCTGGCCGTGCTGGCCGGGCTCGCGGCCAGTTGGGCCGGCATGAGGTTCGGCATCGGCCCGCTGCGCTATGCCGATCCGCTGGCCGCCATCCTGGTCTCCATCTTGATTCTGCGGCTGACCCTGCGCCTTGGCCATGAAGCGGTCGAAGTGCTGATGGATCAGGCGCCGGCCGAAACGCGACGGCGCATCCTGCGCGAAGTGACGCAGGTCGATGGGGTGCTGGCCGTGGAGCAGGCGCGCGTGCGCCGCGCGGGCGCCGCTTATTTTGCCGACCTGACGCTGGCGCTGCCCCGCCGCTACACCTTCGAACACACAGGCGAACTGGTGCAGGCCGCTACCAGCGCCGTTCACCGGGTGCTGCCCGCCGCCGACGTGGTGATCCACACGATTCCCCGGCAAGCGCGGGCGGAAAGCATCTTCGACCGGGTGCGGGCGGTGGCTGCGCGCAACAATGTATCGGTGCACGAGTTGAGCGTGCAGTCGCACAAAGGCCGGCTCCGCGTGGAACTGCATGTGGAGCTGGAAGAGACCATGCGGCTGCTTGAAGCGCATAATTTCGTCAGCGGCATGGAAGCCGAGATTCTGCGCGAGACTCCCGAGGTGGACTCAGTGCTGACCCACATCGAGAGCGAGCCCGCGACCATCGAGCAGCCGGAAGAAGTGGTGGTCGAAGACCGCCGGATCGAGATCGCGCTACGCTCGACGGCCGATAGTTATCCTGAGATCGTGGATGTGCACGAGATTACGGTGAGCCGCGCGGGCGAGCACATTCATCTTTCGTTCCATTGCACGCTGCCCGACGATCTGACCATGCAGCGCGTCCACGAGGTGATCACTTCGCTTGAAGACCGCTTCAAGCTGGAGTGCCCGGAAGTCTACCGGGTGACCATTCACCCCGAGCCAGTCACAGATAACTTGCGGTAAACGAGGGGAGCGCCTAAAAGAATGATTGCGCACAGCGAGTGGAAGCAAGGCAGCCTTTACGAGGGGAGCACGGAGAACGGCAACACGGTGATCTTCGACGCCGACCCGGCCCACACCCACGGCCCCAGCCCCATGGAAGCCGTGCTGATGGCGCTCTGCGGATGTACCTCCGTCGATGTGGTCAGCATTCTCCAAAAGAAGCGGCAGCCCCTGACCGGTCTGCGCGTCTCCGCCACGGCAACCCAGGCCAGCGAGCCGCCACGCGTCTTTACGCACATCAAGCTCACCTACACGGTGCACGGAACGCTGAGCCGCAAGGCCGTCGAAGATGCCGTATCCCTGTCGAAAAACAAGTATTGTTCCGTCTCGCAAATGCTGGAGAAAGCCGCAACCATCGAGTACGAGATCGTCTATCCGGATGGGGAGCCCGAACCATAATGCAGATCAACAGGCTATCGCCGGTGCGCAATTACAGGCGCCGCCCCGTCATCAATTTCTTTCAGATAGCATCGCTGGTGATGGTGCTGGTGGCCGTGGCCCTGCTTTCGGCGATTACCACCATGCACTTTGCCATTCACGGCGCCGAGGTGCAGGTGCCCGCGCTCAAAGGGATGACTGTGGCCGACGCGCGCAGCCAGACCTCGGGGCTGGGGCTGAATCTCGATCTCGACAATCGCTATTACTCCGCCGATGTGGCTGCGGGCCATATTTTGTCGCAATCGCCCTCGGCAGGAACCGTGGTGCGCCGGGAGTGGCGCGTGCGCGTGGCCGAAAGCCTCGGTCCGCAAAAGGTCGAGGTGCCCGACACGGTGGGCAGCGATGAGCGCGTAGCCGCGTTGCGCCTGAGGCGCGTGGGACTCGATGTGGGCGTAACCGCCCGCCTGCCGTATGGCAAAGTAGCCGAGGGAACGGTGCTGGCGCAGGACCCGCCGGCCCACGCCCAGGGCATTGCCGGGCCCAGCATCAACCTGCTGGTGGCCGCCCCCAGCACCGATGCCGCCGATGGATTCGTGATGCCCGACCTGATCGGCATGCCGATTGTGGTTGCGCAGGATGCCCTGGCCAAGGTCGGCCTGAAGACCGCGCCGCCCACTTTTGTGGATGTGCATATATCTGCGGTCGGCGTCGGCAATGCCGCGCCCAAGCTGCCGGTGGCGCCCGGTTCGGTAACGGCGCAACAGCCGCAAGCCGGTATGCGCGTGGACCAGAGCACACCGGTCAAGCTGACGGTAGCCAAGTGACTCGGGCAAACCCGGTACACTGCAAGTCCAGAGGGAATTGCGCGCGGGGTCATTTCGCCAGCCTGCCGCGTCTAAATTAAAGCAATGACGCCAGGAGCCAGGACCCCAATCCGCGAGGACGCAGCCGCGCCCCCGCACGGAGATCTTTCGCACGCTTGGCGGGCCTTGCGCCACCGTAATTTCCGTCTCTTTTTTGGCGGCCAGAGCATCTCCCTCATCGGCACGTGGATGACCCGCGTGGCCATCTCCTGGCTGGTTTACCGGCTCACCAAATCGGCGCTGCTGCTGGGTCTGGTGGGATTCGCCGG
>JAATGG010000004.1 GCA_015654835.1 Terriglobales bacterium | reverse complement strand
GCAGTGGGCGCAGGTGGCGCCTGCGGGCAGCAGAGTGGCCACGTCGGTGGTGTGCCAGGCCTCAACGCCCTCGCGGTCGAACATTTCCACGATCTTGCGGTTGAGCGCCGGATCGAGGATGGGCTTTTGGCAGCCTTCGCAGAGGAACACGGCGATGGGCACGCCCCAGATGCGCTGGCGGCTGATGCACCAGTCGGGGCGAGTGGCGATCATGTTGGTGATCCGCTCTTTGCCCCAGGACGGGTCCCAGACGACCTTGTCGATCTCTTCGATGGTGAGCTGGCGGAATGTCGTTTCAGAGCCGTCGGCGCGGTGCACCGGCGTTTCAAGGCCGATGAACCACTGCTCGGTGGCACGGAAGATGACCGGATTGTGGCAGCGCCAGCAATGGGGGTAGGAGTGGCGAATATCTTCCGTCCCGAGCAGCGCCCGGCGCTCTTCCAGCATGGCAATGATGATGGGATTGGCGGCCCAGACTTTCTTGCCCTCGAACGCGGGGGGGGCTGCCAGGTTCCAGGCTTCGGGATCGACATGCACGCGGCCGGCAGCATCGACGCGGCAGGTCTGCGACAGGTCGTACCGCTGGCCGGTGTAAAAGTCGTCTGCGCCATGGGAGGGGGCGGTGTGAACGGCTCCCGTGCCCGCGTCGGCAGTGACATAGGTGGCCAATACCCCGAGAATGCTGCGGTCGAGAAATGGGTGTTGGAAGGTGACGCGCTCCAGCTTGCTGCCTTTGAAGCGGGCAATTTCAGTGGTCTCGCCGAGTTTGCACGCGACAATCACCGCTGCAGCCAGTTCGGCCGCGACAATGTAGACGGGGCCGGGCTGGTTGGGCGCATCCCCGGCTGTTGCCAGGGCCACATATTCGAAATCGGGATGGAAGGCCACGGCCATGGAGGCGGGCAGAGTCCAGGGCGTGGTGGTCCAGATGATCGTATAGACTTCCCGACCGGCGAGGGAGGCGTCCAGAGCCGCCGCATCGGAGGTGAGCCGATAGCGCACGTAGACCGAAGGGCTGGTGTGCATTTCGTACTCCACCTCGGCTTCGGCCAGGGCGGTACGGTCGTGGATGCACCAGTAGACGGGTTTCAGGCCGCGATAAACGAAGCCTTTCTCCAGAAATCCATAGAAAGCTTCGAGCGTGCGGGCCTCATAATCGCGGGCCATCGTCTTGTAGGGCTTGTCCCAACGGCCAAAACAGCCGATCCGCTCGAATTGCGAAGTTTGCAGGTCAACATATTTCTGCGCGTAGGCCCGGCAGGCATCCAAGACTTCAGGGGCGGGCATCTCCAGCTTTTTACGGCCGAGTTGTTCGTCAACCTTGATCTCGATGGGCAGGCCATGACAGTCGAAGCCGGGAATGTAAGGAGCATCGAAGCCGGCCATGGTTTTGGACTTGACTACGAAATCTTTGAGGCCCTTGTTGAGCGCATGGCCCAGATGGATGGGGCCATTGGCGTAGGGTGGTCCGTCATGAAGGATGTACGCAGGACGGCCCTGCCCAGCCTTGCGCAACTCATCATAGAGACGGAGCGAGGCCCAGCGGGCGAGCCGAAGTGGTTCATTCTGTGGCAGATTTGCCTTCATAGGAAAGGTAGTCTGCGGCAAGGTAAGGGTCGCCTTCAACTCCGGCGCTGGGGACATCGTCACTCCCTGGGATGGTGCGAACTTATTCATCCTTTAGTGTAAATGGCCGGGAAAGATTTTTTCTGTAACAACCGCGGTCGGCGGTCGTCTATTGATTATGGGAACTGTGACCTCGCGAGGATATGAAAGTTTGGATCATCAGACCCGGCAGGAAGAGGACGAATTCCCCGCATCCGAGACAGGGACGGGCGGACTCGCGCATAATGAAAGAATGGGCCGGGAGGCAGAAAAACCCTTGTCCGGACCCTTAAAGGCGGCAGAGTCAGCGGCAACTATGGCAAACGACTTACTCACACAGCCCGATTCCAAATCCCAAGCTGCGGCAAGCCCCGCCAGTGGCCATGAACTCGACACTCTGCTGGGCAGAGCCTTTGAGGAAAAGCCCATTTGGGCCGGCCTCTACGAGAGCATTCGGGACGTGTTTTTCCCGCCCAAACTGCCTCCGCTGGAGTTGACCTCGAAGCCGATTCCTGTGCCGGACCGGATGGCGGTGAAAGCCAATCCCTGGGCGGTTGGAATCTCGACAACGGTCAATCTGGCGATCTTGCTGATCGTGCTTTTCTTCGTGGGCAAGAAGATTATCGATACGGTGCAGAAGCCGAAAGAAACGGCAACCAACATCGATGTAGGGGAATGGCAGCCGACTGCGCCCAAGGCGAGCGTCGCCGCAGGTGGCGGCGGTGGGGGCGGCGACCATAGCCTGACGGATGCGATCAAGGGCAAGACTCCTCCCCGCATGAAGGACCCAATTACGCCGCCGCAGGTGCCGGTGCTGGATAAACCCAGGTTGGCGGTGCCCTCGGCGATCAATGTGCAGCAGGATATCAAGCTGCCCGACAACCCCAATATGCCGAATATCGGCCTGGCCCGCTCAGCGAATGTGACCTTGGCTTCAAATGGACAGGGCTCCGGGGGCGGCATGGGAACGGGGTCGGGCGGTGGACTGGGCTCCGGGCGTGGAAACGGATTGGGGCCGGGCAGCGGCGGCAATACCGGCGGCGGACTCGAACGGATCGGCGGACGGGTTTCTGCTCCCCAGGTGCTGTTCGAGCCGGAGGCTGAGTTCTCCGACGAGGCGAGGCGAGCCAAGTATCAAGGCATTGTGCTGGTGGGGCTGATCGTCGATGCACAAGGGAATCCGCAGAATGTGCATGTGATTCGTTCCCTGGGCATGGGGCTGGATGAGAAGGCGATCGAAGCGGTTCGCAAATACAAGTTCAGGCCTGCGATGAAAGATGGCAGGACGCCGGTGCCAGTGCCGATTTCCGTCGAGGTCAACTTCCGGCTGTATTGATTGATTTTCGGGTTGAGAGCAGAGAGCGAGGCGTTAAGCACCTCGCTCTCTGCTCTTTTAGTACGCAAGATTTGAGTCCCGGGCAGTGTGACTCCCGCCTTGTTTCCGGTGGAGAAGACGAGCCTCGGAAACACCGGATTTCCGGGGCAGTGCAACGGAAGTGGCGATGAGGATCTGGCAATCTCCCTTATTTAATTGAATTTTGCGGGATACATTGGCAGGCCAAGCATACCCGGCTGTTTGGTAAACATCTAACCACAAAGCAGATCATGATGTGGGCTGTGTCGGGCCTGGGCGTGCTGTGGGCACGGCATTTGTGCCGTGTGTTACGATGCCCCGAAACGTTTCCTGAACTGTGAGGGCATTTTTTGCCGGACAGACTTTCAATATGACCGATATCGGGTTTCACCCCATTGTTTTGGCCGGGGGCAGCGGCACGCGCTTCTGGCCTCGTAGCCGCAAGGCACGCGCCAAGCAGGTGTTGGCGTTGGATGGTGAACGCACGATGATCCAGCGCACGGTTGACCGGCTGGGGCCGCTCGCTGCGCCGGAAGAGGTCTGGGTCATCACCAACTCGCTTCTGTCGGACACCATTTGCGCGCAACTGGATGGCATTCCCGAGGGCCAGGTGGTGTGCGAACCCGCCGCCCGCAATACGGCGCCCGCGGCGGGTTTGGCCGCATTCCTTCTCGAACGTCTTTTCCCGGATACGGTGTTGGGCATTTTTCCCTCCGACCACGTCATCGCGGATGAGCCGGCATTTCTTGCGGTCATCGAGAAAGCGATCCAACTGGCGGCGGCGGGGGAGAACATCGTCGTGCTAGGGATTCAGCCTACACGCGCGGAGACCGGCTATGGTTACATCGAGACCGGATCGGTCTACGCGGACGGCGTGCTGCGCGTAAAGCGCTTCACGGAGAAGCCGAACCAGGAGCGCGCCGAGGCCTTTCTGGCGGCGGGCAATTACTTCTGGAACAGCGGCATGTTTGTATGGAGCGCACGCACGCTGGCCAACGCGGTGCGCGAGCATCTGCCGGAAATGGCTCCGTTGTTGGAACAGATCGTCGCCGCGTGGGGAACGCCCGAGTTTCGGCAGGTTTTTGCGGAAGTGTATCCGAAATGCGAGAACATCAGCATCGACTATGCGGTGTTGGAACCACGATCGGCCAAGGGCGAGCAGAAGTCGAACCTCTATTGCCTGCCGGCTCACTTTGGGTGGAACGATCTGGGGTCGTGGGCGGCCTTGCACGAGCATCAGGTGGAGCAGAAGATTGCCGACGAGCACGGCAATGTCGCGGAGTGCGCTGGCAGCTTCATGCTGAACTCAGAAGGCAACTACGTATTCAGTCCCAAGAAATTTGTCGCCATGATCGGCGTGAAAGACCTGGTTGTGGTGGAGACGGAGGATGCGATCCTCATTACGCCCCGGGACCACTCGCAGGAGGTGGGCAAGGTTGTGAAGGAACTGGTGGAGCGTGGCCGCAAAGACCTAGTCTGAGCCCAGGTCTGAGGCTAGACTCCCGATCACAATTAATCTGCAAAACGAGTGCGCTCTTCGGGGCGCATTTTGTTTTTTATTGGGGGGGAGGGGAGGGGGGTACCCTGAGAAGCCTTCGTGTCTTTTCAATTTTTTTGGGGGACTTTATGGTGCGCCCGGAGAGATTCGAACTCCCGGCCTATTGATTCGTAGTCAATCGCTCTATCCAGCTGAGCTACGGGCGCACAGTCTTAATGCGAAGCAGGACCAAAGACAGATTATCAGGGTTTTAACCGTGACGCAATTGCCGGGACCTAGGCTGCGGGCGCCGGTTCCGGCTCAGGCGGCGTGGGAATCATGGGTAGCTCTTCCACGTCGTGCAGACCGGCCTGGCGAACCAGTTTGGCCACGGCCGCGGGCGTGAGGCGGGTCGCATCGTACTCCACGCGCAGAGTGTGGGCCGCGCTGTCAAAGCTGAGGCGGCGGATGCCGTAGACTTCCCGCATATCGTTGAGGGCAAAAACAACGGCCTCTGTGGGCGGCGTGCTGTAGCGAAAAAGAATTTCGACTTGCGTCATAGAGAGATGATAGCAAGATCCTGGCAAATTAGAGGTTCTTGAGGTAGGCGCGGACTTCGGGACTGGACCAATCCTGAGCGCCGATGAATTTGCGCCGGATGACGCCCTGGCGGTCGATGACGTAGGTTTCGGGCCACATATCGGTGCGATAGAGCTTGGCTGCGGTCTGGTCGGGGTCGCGGACAGTGATGAGGTCGACGTGCCGGCGGATGAGGAAGCGTTTGTAGGCATCGGAATCTTCGTCGATGCTGACGGCAAGGACGGCGAGACTGGGCTGCTCGTGCTGCAACTCAAGCAGAGAAGGCAGTTCGGCGATGCAGGGCTGGCACCAACTGGCCCAGAAGTTGAGCAGCACGACGCGTCCGCGGTAGTTGGCGAGATGAATCGACGTGGTTCCGTCGGAAACCGTGAAGTCGGGCGCGACCTTGCCGGTCTGGGCAGGGTGAGCGCCACGATCGCAACCGGACAGCAGGGTCAGGGGCGCGAAAGTCAGCGGCAGGAGCAAGGCGAAGGGGAGCAAACGGCAAGGTCGCACATCCTTATAATAACGAGCGACAGGACCGAACAAAAGACCTCGGCTCGGGCCGAGATGAAATTTGCGGGCGAAAGGCAAGGGAATCAATGGGGAAGGACAAGCCGGAGGCGGAGGGAATATCGGACGCGACTGCATGGACGCCGGTGCTCGGGCTCACTGACCAGCCGAGGGAGCAGATGGAGTTCCCGACGCGGGCGGGGACGCTTTATGACCAGCCGGAACCGGCTGCATTGATTGAACTGACGGTCATTGTGCCCGCCCGTGACGAAGAAGCCAGCCTGGGGGCCTGCCTGGATTCGCTGGTGCGGCAGTCGGAAGACGTGTTCAATCTGGGCCGGGATTGGGAACTTGTCATGGTGGATGACCACTCCTCTGACCGCACCCGGGAGATTGCACAGGGCTTTGCCGGAGTCACGGTAGTGGAGGCGGCGAAGCTGGAGCTGGGCTGGACGGGAAAGGCAAACGCGATTTGGACGGCGGCGCGCAAGGCGCGGGGCAAATGGCTGCTGTTTACCGATGCCGACACGATCCACGAGCCGGGAAATCTGCGCAGGGCGATCCACGAGGCGGAGCGGCACAAGGCCGGGATGCTGAGCTATTCGCCGCGGCAGATTGTGAGCGGGTTGGCGCAGCGGTCGCTGATGCCGCTGGTTTTTTGCGAATTGGCGCTGGCGTATCCGCCGGCGAAGGTTTCCGATCCGAATGCGCGGATTGCCGCGGCCAACGGGCAGTTTCTGCTGGTGGAGCGGGAGGCTTATCGGCGGATAGGCGGGCATCCGGCGGTAAAAGACAGGGTGTTGGAGGACGTGGAACTGGCTTTTCTGGCCAAGCGGCGGAAGGTGGGGCTGCGTTTTCGCTATGCCAAGGATGCGGTGGCTACGCGCATGTACCGCTCCACGGCGGCGATGGTGGAGGGGTGGACGAAGAATCTTGCGCTCCTGTTCGACAACGCGCTGGCGCTTGCGGTGTGGCGGGTGGTGGACATCGTGTTGCTGGTGGGGTTGCCGTGGCTGGCGGTGGAACTGAGGCGGGGCACACTGCCCAGAATGCCATGGCTCAGCGCGGGGCTGGTGCTGATGGTGCTCTGGGTGCGCAACCTGTTTCGCTTTTACGGAAGGGTGGCCAAATCAAACTTTCCCTTTATCGATTGTGCCCTTTCGCCTTTGGGACTGCCTCTGTTTGTGGTGCTGCTTTATCGCAGTTGGTTTCAGCACCGGATTACGAAGCGGATAAGCTGGAAGGGCCGGACGTATCCGGGTTGAGCCGGTACGGGTTGAGCATGACTGCTTTAAGAGGCGCGTGACGCGACTTTTGGGCATCTAAACTGCTACTTCGATCCTTGAGTCGTGAATCCGGCACGGATGGCCGCGCGGCGGTCCTGAAGCGTTCACCGTTTTCCAAGCATCTTTCCAATGAGGGATTTGAATGATCTTTCTGACGCGGCGAGCTACTTTTTCTGCTTCGCACTACTACTGGAACGAGGATTGGAGTGCGGAGAAGAACGCGGAGGTGTTTGGGCGCTGCGCGAACCGCCATGGGCACGGGCACAATTACACGCTGGAAGTGACCGTGGCCGGAGAGCCCGACCCGGTGACCGGCTTTGTGGTGGATTTGAAGTGGCTGAAGGACGTGATGGAACGGGAAGTGCTGGAGGCTTACGACCATCGCCACCTGAACCTTGAGGTTCCGGAGTTCGCCAAGCTGATTCCGACGACGGAAAATATCGCGATTGCGGTGTGGAAGCGTCTGGAGCCGGCGGTTACGGGCGTGGGCGGGGCGCGGCTCAGCAGGGTGAGGATCTACGAGACTCCCGAGATTTTTGCCGAGTATCGAGGGGGACAATGAAAGCGTATTTTGGCCGCCGCTATCTGCTGAGCGCCAGCCATCGGCTGCACAGCGACGCGCTCTCAGCCGAGCAGAACCGGGCGATCTATGGGAAGTGCAACAATCCTCACGGTCACGGGCATAACTACGTGGTGGAAGTGCTGGCGGGCGGGCCGGTGGACGCAGAGACCGGCATGGTGGTGAACATGGCCGCCCTGGATGAAGCGGTACGCAGCCGCGTCATCGAGCGATTCGACCATCGCAATCTGAATCTGGATCTGCTGTTCGGGGAGGTTGTTCCGACGACAGAGAACCTTTGCAGGGCGGTATTCGACTTGCTGGAGGGGGCGATCGAGCCGGCGAAGCTGGTGCAGGTGCGCGTCGAGGAGACGGAAAACAATTTTTTCGAATACAGCGGAGCGCGCTCCTGACGGTACTGGAAAGAGAAGCGCTCTGCTTGCAGTGGGCAGTGCAGCAAGTAGGGAGAGGAGTAGCTGAATGGCGCAACCTGTCGCAATGAAAAAATCCGAAGCACATGCTTTGCCGGAGCCGGGAACCCTGAAGGATTGCAGCACCGAAGATCTCTATCGGGAGATTCTGCTGCGTCTGGGTGAGGACCCGGGCCGCGATGGCCTGCTGGCCACGCCGGGGCGCGTGGAGAAGTCGATGGCCTATCTCACCAAGGGCTACCACGAAGATCCCAATCGGATTTTGCGGGGCGCCCTGTTTGATGTGGACTACGACGAGATGGTGATCGTGAAGGATGTGGAGATGTTTTCGCTGTGCGAGCATCACATGCTTCCATTTTTCGGCAGGGTGCACGTCGCTTATATTCCCAAGGGCAAGGTGATCGGGCTGAGCAAGATTGCGCGGCTCGTGGAAGTGTTTGCGCGGCGGCTGCAGGTGCAGGAACGGATGACGCGGCAGATTGCCGATGCGATCCAAGAGGCGATTGAGCCGCAGGGTGTGGGCGTGGTGATCGAGGCGCGGCACCTGTGCATGATGATGCGCGGCATCGAAAAACAGAATTCGTCTACGGTGACATCGGCGATGGTGGGGTGCTTCCGGCAGAAGGAAACGCGCGTCGAGTTTCTATCGCTGGTGCGGCAGCCGGGCATGTAGAGTGTGGCGGTTCGGCCCATTCGACTACAGTAGTGAAGTGAATGGGCTGTTAGTGATCGACAAACCGGGTGGCATGACGAGCCACGATGTGGTGGGCAAACTGCGCAAGATGACAGGTGAGCGCTCCATTGGCCACCTGGGCACGCTGGACCCAATGGCGACGGGTGTGTTGCCGCTGTTGCTGGGCAAATTTACGCGCCTGGCACAGTATTTTTCTTCCGCTGAAAAGAGCTATACGGGGACGATCCGTTTCGGCTTTGCCACGGACACGTACGATGCCGAGGGCGAAGCGACCTGCCCGCAAGTGGAGCCGGCTTTGACGCTGGAGCAGGTGCGCGCCGCGGCTGAGCGATTCCGCGGCGAGATGCAGCAGATGCCGCCTCCTTACTCCGCCAAAAAAATCAACGGCACTCCCGCTTACAAACTGGCTCGCGAGGGCAAGGCGGTGGAACTGAAGGCCGCGAGCATCCGTATCTCCTGCTTTGAGATTCTTGGCATCGATCAGGCTGAAGCCAGTTTCAAGATGAGTGTGAGCGCTGGTGGTTATGTGCGCTCGGTGGCCCACGAGCTGGGCCAGGACCTGGGCTGTGGAGCGCATTTAAGCAGCCTTCGCCGCACGCAGGCAGGCGTGTTTACGCTGGCCGAGGCGCACACGCTGGAAGAATTGGAACGATTCGCGGGCAATGTGGAGGCTCTGGAAGAAGCGTGTCTTCATCCGCGCACGTTGTTGCCGGAGATGTCGGCGGTGACCGGCGATGTGATGGCGTTGGGCAGGCTGCGCAACGGAGCGCAGGCGAACTTGCCGGAGTTTTCAAGCGCGCCTCTGGTGAAGGTGTTCGCAGGACAGCGGGAACTTGTGGGGATTGCCAAGAGGATCGCGGGCACGCTGTTTCAACCGGTGGTGGTGATGGGGTAAAAGGGCAGCTTCCAGCCGCTAGCTTCTAGCTAACAGCCTGTTCGTGTGATTGGCGGGGCGCTACTTTTTCAAGAGCGGCTTGAGAGCCGGGAGCAGGGTGGTGGCGATCATCCGGGAGCCTTTGGCGGTGGGATGGATGCCGTCGGGCTGGATGGTGCCGGGGACGTTGACGAGGTCTTTGTAGAGCATGGGCACGAAGGCGGTGTGGTGCTTGGCGGCGAGATCGCGGAAGACCTGCTCGAAGGAGTGGATGTAATCGCTGCCGTAGTTGGGCGGCAAGGTGATGCCGGCCAGCAGGATCTTGATGTGAGCGGCTTCGAGAGCGGCGAGGACGGTGTCGAGATTGCGGCGCGTCCAATCCGGCGAGAGGCCGCGCAGACCGTCGTTGCCGCCGAACTCCACGATGACGACGTCGGGATGCAGCAGCAGCACGGAACGCAGGCTGGCGACCGCGTCTTTGGTGGTGGCGCCGCTGGTGCCCTGGTTATCGACTTTGTAGCGGTAGCCGCGGGTATCGAGATCATGTTGCAGCGCGTCCGGATAGGCCTGGCCGGGTCCGAGTCCATAGCCCGCTGTGATGCTGTCGCCAAAGCAGATCAGCAACGGCTTGTCTGCGGCCAACACTGTGCAGGCTAACAGCAGGAATCCAAGAGAAACGATAAGCGTGCGGCGAACGTCCACAGGAACAGTGTATCTGCGCAAGGCAGGGAACAGAACAAAGGGCTGGAGGCGAACGGGTGATCGAAGTCCGGGATGCGAGAAAGTGGATTCAGAACGGCGCAAGGCGGGTAGAGATTCTGAAGGGGATCTCGTTGACGATTCCTGCGGGGCAGTTTGTGGCGATTGTGGGAGCGAGCGGCAGCGGCAAGAGCACGCTGCTGGGCCTGCTGGCGGGGCTGGATACGCCGAGTTCGGGCGAGATCTGGCTGGACGGCACGCCGATCCACAACCTGGCGGAGACGGAACTGGCAGCGGTGCGCGGACGCAAGATCGGATTCGTGTTTCAGTCTTACCAACTGATTGCCACGCTTACGGCCCTGGAAAATGTTTTGCTGCCGTACGAGTTGAATGTCGAAGGCAACGGGCTGATGCGGGCGCGGAAGCTGCTTGAAGAGGTTGGTCTGGCCGAGCGGATGGAGCACTATCCGATTCAGCTTTCGGGTGGGGAACAGCAGAGGGTGGCGCTGGCGCGCGCTTTTATTGTGGAACCGCCGATTGTGATGGCCGACGAGCCCACGGGCAATCTGGACTCGACGAATGGGAAGCTGGTGCTGGACCTGTTGCTGGAACGGAACCGGCAGGCGGGCACGACGCTGGTGCTGGTGACGCACGATCCCGAGGTGGCGAGCAAGGCGGACCGAAGGATTGTGTTGAAGGATGGGCAGATTGTGGAAGACAGTTTGCCGTATGAGTCTGTCGCGGTAGAGCAGGCACAGAATGGCTAAGCGCGCACTGAGTTGGAAGCGGGCCGCGGCGATTGGCTGGCGCGATTTGAAGTCCGCGCCGGGCAAGTTCGGCTTTGTGGTGCTTTCGGTGGCGGTGGGGGTTGCGGCGCTGGTGGGCGTGCGGGGCTTCAGCGAGAGCTTCAGGAGCACGCTGACCAGCGAGGCGCGGTCGTTGATTGCCGGGGACCTGAGCGCGCGCATCTTTCGCCAATCGTTGCCGGAGGAAGAGCACAAGATTGCGGCGCTGGGGCAGCAGGGCGTCCGCGCGACGTGGGTGACGGAGACGATTTCGATGGCTTCGGTGCCGCCCGATCCGGTGCCTTTGCTGGTCTCGCTCAAGGCCGTCGATCCAACCGAGTATCCCTATTATGGAAAGGCCGAGTTGGAGCCGGCGATGACTCTGCAACAAGCGCTACAAGGGGACTCGGCGGTGGTGGCGGATGAGTTTCTGATCCGCTTAAACGCGCATGTGGGGCAGACGCTGCGGCTGGGCGGACGCAACTTCAAGATTGCCGCGGTGCTGAAGCAGGAGCCGGACCGCATCAGCGCGGGGGCCGGCATGGGGCCGCGCGTCATGATTTCGCGCGCGGCTTTGGCGCAGACGGGGCTGATTGCGCCGGGCAGCCGTGCCAGTCAGAGATTGCTGGTGAAGCTGCCGGAGAAAGCGCAGCCCGGGCTCGATGCCAAGGCCATGCGCAAGCAACTGGAAGAGGCACTGCCGGACGCGCAGGTTACCGATTTTCGAGAAGGGAATCCAGGGTTGAGCGAGGGGCTCGATCATGCGTCGGCCATCCTGAGCCTGATTTGCCTGGTGGCCATGGTGCTGGGTGCGATTGGCGTGGCGATGGCCATGCACGCGCACCTGGAACAGCGGATGGATATGCTGGCGATCCTGAAAGCGATGGGCGCGGGATCGGCGGATTTGCTGCGGATTTTTCTGCTGCAGACGCTGGGCCTGGGGCTGGCGGGAGGACTGCTGGGCGTGGCAGCCGGGGCGGGCGTGATGCTGGCGCTGCCGGCGGTCTTCGGCAAATTGCTGCCGGTGCATACGGTGCTTGGATTTCCCTGGCGCTCGGTGCTGGCGGGGCTGGGAACGGGGTTACTGACGACGCTGCTGTTCTGCCTGCCTCCCCTGCTCGACGTGCGCTCGGTGAGGCCGGTGCTGGTGCTGCGCAGGCTGGTGGAGCCGGGGCCTGAAGGCATTGGCGGATGGTTTGCGCGGCTGTGGGCGAGACGTCTGCAAGTCGGTCTCGCCGTTGTGGTCGTGCTGGCGCTGGGCGGTATTGCCTGGGCTCTGTCGGACTCGGCGATGGTAGGTACGTGGTTCGCGCTCGGCGTGACGACGGCGTTAGTCGTTCTGCTGCTGCTTGCCGTGGTGGCGTTGCGGACGGTGCGCTTTGTGTTGAACCGAGTGCGGCTGCGGCTGCCTTCATCGCTGCGCCACGGGCTGGCAAATCTTTATCGGCCGGGGAATCAGTCGGCGGCGGTGCTGGCAGCGCTGGGCACGGGCGTGATGCTGATTTTGGCGGTCTACCTGATGCAGGCTGCGCTGTTGCGGGATATTCGTGAAACCGCCGCGCCCACGCTGCCCAATGTTTTTCTAGTGGACGTGACGACCGACGAAGCCGTGGGGATCAAGGCATTCTTCCAACATCAACCGGGGGTCACGCAGATGCTGGATTTGATGCCGGTGGTGTCGGGACGATTTATCTCGTTGAACGGACAGCCGGTCGAGCAGTTGAAGGGGCAGCACTATCCGCGGCGGATGCTGGAGAACGCGGAATTGAGTTGGTCCGATGCGCTTCCGGCAGGCGACAGGATTACACAAGGCAAGTGGTGGACGAACGGTACCGCAGCCGAGCTGGCAATGGGCGAGGGAGCCGCGCAACGGCTGCACCTGGGACTGGGGTCGGCGGTGGAACTGGAGACGAGCAGCGGCATCCATCGGCTGAAGGTCGCGGCGATCTATCGCGCCGATGGGCAACACCTGGGGGCGCGCGTGCCGTTTGTGCTGCCATCGGGAATGCTCAAGGACGATGTGGCTACGTGGTATGGCGGCGTGCATGTCGATCCCAAACAGATCGCGACGATGGAGCGGGCGCTGTTCACGGCCTATCCCACGGTTTCAGTGATCAACATTGCCGATGTGCTGCAGCGGATCGAGAGCGTAGTCGATCAGATTACGTTCGTGGTGCGCTTTCTGGCTGGATTTTCGATCTTCGCGGGACTGATGATCTTGGCGTCGAGTATTGCCAGCACGCGCTTCAAGCGGATGCGCGAGGCAGTGGTGTTGAAGACGCTGGGAGCGACGCGCATGAGGATCGTGCGCACGTTCAGCGTCGAGTTCAGCGTGCTGGGATTATTGGCCGGCGCGGTGGGCGTGGTGTTTGCGAATCTGCTGACACGCGTGCTGCTGCATAAGCTCGATGTGGGCTTTCATATCGAATGGGCGGCTACGGCGATTGCGCTGGTGGGCACGGCGGTGCTGGCCACGGCGACCGGATGGATCGCCAGCTATCGGATTCTTGGATTGAGGCCGCTGGAAGTGTTGCGGGAAGAGTAGCTGGAGCGATCCCACGTTCGATGCGACAAGACTGCGCCGAACGTGGGATACCCGGTGTTTATGCGGTGATCCACAACCCTTAAAAATCTTCGCTGGCTTCGACTGCGGGGAGAACGTCGTTTTCGCGCGCGACCCACACATACAAGGTGGGCAGCAGGAAGATGCCGATGACCAGGTTGGCGAGCAGGCCGCCGACGATGACAATGGCGAAGGGCCGTTGCGAGTCGGAACCGATGGCGTGCGACAGAGCCGCCGGCAGCAGGCCGAGCGTAGCGACCAGCATGGTCATCATGATGGGGCGCAGGCGAAGAACGGCCCCTTCGACAGCGGCCTCGACGATGTGCTGCTCGGTGGACTCCTCCATGCCACGCCGTCTCGCTCGCAGTTGATTGATGTACTCCAGCATGATGACGCCTGTCTGTACAGAAACCCCAAAGAGCGCGAGAAAGCCGACGGCGGACGAGACCGAGAAGTTGGTGTGGGTGAGGAACAGCGCCAGCGGGCCGCCGATGGAAGCCATGATGACCGAGGCGAGAATGAGCAGCGCCCATTTGAAAGAGCGGAACATGGTGTAGAGGATGAGGAAGATGGCCACTACGGTAATGGGAATGACGATGGCCATGCGCTTGTTGGCGCGCTTCTGGCTCTCGTATTCTCCGGCCCACTCCAGGTGATAGCCGGTGGGCATCTTTACGTTGGTGTTGACTTTGCGGATTGCCTCTTCGACGGTGGAGCCGAGATCGCGGCCACGCACGGAGTATTTGATCGCGATGAAGCGCTGGCCGCCTTCGCGATAGATTTCTTCGGCGCCATCGTCGGTGGAGACTTTGGTGAGTTGCGCGAGCGAGACGCGTTCTCCGGTGGGCGCTAGCAGGCGAATATCTTCAATGGCCTCGCGGGTGTCGCGATATTGCTTTTGATAGCGCAGCGTCACATCGAATCGCGCTTCGCCTTGCTGCACTTGCGTAACGGCGTTGGCGCCGACCGCAGTCTGCATGGCGTCTTGAATATCGGCCACGTTGACGCCCCAGCGAGCGGCGGCATCGCGATCTACCGAGTAGTTGAGGTTGGGTTGGCCGATGATGCGAAAGATGCCCAGGTCCTGAACGCCTTTGACCTTCGTCATCTGGGACTGGATCTCTTCCGCCTTGTGCTCTAGGGTGCGCAGATCGTCGCCGTAGAGCTTGACGGCCAACTCGCCTTTGACGCCGGAGACGGCTTCTTCCATATTGTCGGAGATGGGCTGGGAGAAGTTCCAGATAACGCCGGGGAATTGCTCAAGCTGCTTATCGATGGCGGCGATCAGCTCTTCTTTGTTTTGATGGAAGACGGGACGCCAGTCTTCTTTTCTCTTCAGATCGACAAAGTATTCGGTGTTGAAGAAGCCGGTGGTATCGGTGCCGTCGTCGGGTCGGCCGGTCTGGCTGATTACCTGAGTGACTTCAGGAAACGAAGCGATGATGACGCGCGCCTTGTTCATGAAATCGATGCTGGCGGTGGGACCTTCGCTGGGCGGCAGTGTGCCGCGTACCCAGATGGAACCCTCGTCGAGGTGAGGCAGGAACTCGGAGCCGATGGCGCCGCCCACGGTGAGATAGACGGCGATGGCAAAGAGCACGGACGCGATGCTGATGGTGATGCGGCGGTTCACGATGGCTGCGTGCACCGCCTTTCGATAGCGGCGCACCAGCCAATGCATGATGGGGTTTTCCCACTCTTTGGCGCCTTTGCTGAACAGCAGGCTGGCCAGCACGGGGGAGATCACGATGGAGAAGGTGAGCGCCCCCAGCAGCGCGAAGGCGACGGTCCAGGCCATGGGCTTGAAGAGCCGACCCTCCACCGCCTGCAGGGTGAAGATGGGCAGATAGGCGGTAATGATGATGCCGATGGCGAAGAATACGGGACGCTGCACTTCGTGCGAGGCGTCGCGGATTTTCTGTGTCGGGGTGCGGGTGTCGTCCTTGTGAGAGAGATGGCGGACGATGTTCTCGATCATCACAACCGAGCCATCGACGACCATGCCGAAGTCCAGTGCGCCCAAAGAAAGAAGGTTGGCGGGAATGTGGCTGAGGTCGAGACAGATGGAGGCAAACAGCAGGGCGAAGGGAATGGTGAGCGCGACGATGATGGCGCCGCGCACGTTGCCGAGGAAGAGAAACAGAATAATCGAGACGAGGATCACGCCTTCAGTAAGGTTGTGCTCCACCGTTTCGACGGTATAGGCCACGAGCTTCGAGCGATCGAGAAACGGAACGACCTTTACGCCCTTGGGCAGGGTGTTGCCGTTAATTGTGTCGACCTTGGCGTGAATGCCCTGCAGCACGGGGTCGGAGTCATCGCCTTTTTGCAGCAGTACGATGCCTTCGACGGTGTCGGGATTGTCGACGATTGTGCCGTCGGGCCGATGGAAGGCGCGGCCAATCTGCCCCAGGCGAATCTTGGGCCCTTGCTCGACGGTCGCGATATCCCGCACCTTGATGGCGGCGCCGTTGGAGGTCTTGATGACCGTGTCGGCGATATCCCGCACACCGTTGTAGAGGCCGAGGGATTGCACGTTGACCTGCTGTGCGCCCTGCTCAATAAAGCTGCCGCCGCCGTTGGTGTTGTTGCTGGCAAGCTGCTGCTCAACCTGGCCAATCGACAGGCCATAGGAGACCAGTTTTTCAGGGTCGAGCTTGACTTGATATTCCTTGGTGGGACCGCCGAAGCTGGCTACGTCTACCACGCCCTTGACGCTCTTGAAGGACTTTTCGAGCGTCCAGTCCTGGAGCGACTTCTTTTCCATGACGTCGTAGGAGGGATTGGTGCTCTCGAGCGTGTACCAGTAAATCTGGCCGACGGGGCTCCAGTCGGTACCCATCTGCGGCACCAGATTGGCGGGCAGAGTGACCTGGTTGAGGCGCTCCAGCACATGCTCGCGGTTGGCATCGCCTTTGGATTCGTCATCGAAGACCAGCATCAGGCTGGAGAGGCCGGAGAGGGTGGTGGAGCGCAGATTTGTAAGGTGGGGGATGCCGGCCATCTGAATTTCAACGGGCACGGTAACCTGGCGCTCGATCTCTTCGGCGCTGCGGCCGGGCCACTGGGTGATGACCTGCACATAGTTGTTGGCGACGTCGGGGTAGGCCTCGATGGGAAGATTCCTGAAGGAAATGACGCCCCATGCGGCGAGCACGACTACTCCGCCGAGCACCAGCCATCGGCTCTTGAGCGCGAAATCGACAAGTGCGCGAATCATCTACTGGTTCCCCGCGGTTTCAAGTAGCAGTGCGTTGGTGACGACTTGCTGTCCGGGGGCAAGGCCGGAAAGGATCTCTTGCCGATTGCCGCTGAGCGTTTGGCCGGCGTGCACTTCGGTGCGCCTGAAGTGATTGCCGCCCGCGGGCACGAAGACCCATTCGCGATCATGAAGATGAAGAATGGCGTCGGCAGGGACCACCGCATGAGTTTCCTTGGCTTGGCCGGTGAAGGTGGCGGTCACAAACATGCCGAGCCGGAGGAAGCCGGGATTGGCAAGCTGGATGCGGACCTTGGCCGTGCGGAGAGACGGGTCGAGCACGGGGCCGATGTCGCTGACGCGGCCGGTGAGAGGGCGATCCGGATAGGCGTTGAGCTTGACCTTGGCCTCCTGGCCGAGATGGAGCTTGGGAATGTCGTTTTCATAGACATCGCAAAGAATCCAGACATTGCTCAGATCGGCGATGGTAAAGGCGGTGGCCGATCCGGAAAGAGTGACGCCGGCGGCTGCGGCGTTGGTCACGTTTTGGCCGATGATGACCCCGGAGATGGGGGCATACACGTTCACTGTATTGGAGGGATGGTTTTTGTCCACGCCCAACACTTTCAACTGTTCTTCCGCGGCGCGCAGGTCGGCTTTGGCGTCCTTTTCCGCATCTTCGGCCTGCTCTTCCATGGCCTGTGAAATCGCGCCATGTTTCAGCAGATCTTCGGCACGAATGTAGGCCTTGTTGGTGAGCTGTTCATCGTTGACGGCCTTCACGTAGGTGTCGAATGCATTGGTGATGTCGGGGCTTTGGACGGCAAACAGGAACTGGCCTTTCTTCACGTTGTCGTCGAGGCGAGTTTTCACGTTGACGACGCGACCGTTGGCCAGGGTGATCACCGGGATCTCGCGGGAGATGTCGGGAAAGACGGCGCCGGTGGCGTTTAACTCGGAGGCGGACTCGGTCTTGTCCGCGGCTACCAAGGGGAACTTGGCGACATCTTTGCTGTCGATGGTGATCAGGTTCATATCCGAAACCTGGATGACCTGGGCCGGCGGCGGTGTTCCGTCGCCCTGCTCCTTGCTTTTGCATCCGGAGAAGAGCAGGCAGACCGTCGTGGCAAGAGCCAGAGCGGCTGAAGTCCGGGGGGACCGCTTTAAAAGAGAATAGAGAGTCATTGGATTACCTCGCGTCCCACAGCAAGATTCAGTTGTCCGGCGGCCGTCAGATACGACCCGATCAGTTGTAGATAGGCTAATTGCACAGTGCGGTAGTCGCTTTGTGCGTTGAGCATGTCAAGGAGAGAGGCGCCGCCGTGCTGGTAGGCATAGGTCACCGTGTCGCGGACGCGCGTTGCCTGGTCTTTGTAGTGCGCCTTATAGGGCCTGAGCAGCGCTAGATTGCTTTCCACCTGGGCATAGGATGAGTCGACGTCGCTGAATACCTGGGCACGCGTGGCATCGGTCAACTGCTGGTTGCGCCCGATATCGATGAGCGTACGCTGCTTTTCTCCCTGGTTGTGGTCGAAGATGCGCAGCGGGATGGTGACGCTGAGGCCAAGCGACTGCTGGTCATTGGGATTATTGAAAGAGGGATTGAAGGTATACCAACTGCCGAAGGTCGGATCGGTGGAGCCATTGGCGATAGCCAGCTTGTGATTGGTGTCGGCCTGCTGCACCGATTGGAGAGCGGCGCGAAGGTCGGGCCGGGCATCGAGCGCTATCTGGCGGAAGTCGTCGAGCGGCCTCAGCGTGTCGGAAAAATCGAAAGGGCCAGTCACATCGAATTGCTCCACCGGCGTGCGATCGTCGAGCAACTGCAGAAGCTGGATTTTGGATGTGCGCAGATTGACGGTGGCGGTCTGAATCTCGGTCTCATATTGCACCCGCAGGAGTTCGATGCGGTCGAGGTCGATTTGAGCAATGTCGCCGGCGTTGAAGCGGTCGCGGCTGATTTGAATGATGCGATCGTAATAAACCAGGTCGGCCTTCGCCAGTTCGAGGACCGCTTTGGCCTGAAGAGTTTGGACAAAGAGCGAACGCAGACTGAAGAGAAGCGTGCGCTCCATATCTTCATGCTGCGATGCAGAGATTTGCGTGCCCTCTTTGGCGCTCTGCAGGCGCAGTTCGCGCTTGTGATCGCGCTCATGCAGGTAGCTGAAATTGCCCTGCGCCTCGGTGCCTCTCAAGGGCTGCCAGACTCCGTCGTGAGGAGCAACCTGGGTGCCGTCGCTGGAAGCGGTGAACTGTGGATTCGGGCGCAAGAATGCGGAAATCTCCTGGGCCCGCATCTCATCGACACTGAGAGAGTCGGCCTTGAGGGTGGGGTTAGCCACCTCGAACCTGGCCTTTACCTGATCCCATGTCAGGCCTTGTTGCGCCGCGGCGAGGGCTGGCGCAAGAGCGAGTAGCACGGTCACTGTCACAGCGGACAGTGAAGGGAAGAGTGGTTTCATACAGAACCTTTGTGCCGTGGTCTGCACGGCGAACACGGGGAGGAAAGGAACCCAAGGGGACAGAACGAAATCAAGACGAAAAATCAGCAGATCATGCCGCTGGCGGTGGACGATTCCGGATGGCCGACAAGGCGGGCTGTTCCACCACTGGAACGGAAACATCGACTGGCCCTGCGAAGCGCAGGGCACCTGCGGCAAGCGCGGCCGGCACAAGCGGGGGAAGGGCAGAAATCGCCGGAAAGAACGGATGCACGCTCGCGATTCCGTAGTCCCGCCGCAGACAGGTATCCGTCTCCGCCGGATTCAAAGCGGCCTGCAGGTCGTCCGTTACCGAAATCACCGGAAACAGGATAAGAATGAGTGCGACGATGGCGAGAAACTGCATGCGCCGGTTCGTGTCGTCGCGCCGCGAAACCCGCAGCCACAGACACAGAATCAGGACAGACAACAGCGTCCAAGCCAGATTGAGGGAAAACTCCATTCTCTGCCCCGATTTTACATCAGTAAAGTATTGCAGTCGGACTTGTCGTTGATCCTTCAGGTTGGACGGAGAGGGCGGAAGAAAGGCTACAGAATGCCCGAAATTTGATCTCATGGAGTTGGCAGAGGCAGATCGTGAATCCCTGGACCGGGAGTGGCTCCCGGAGTTGGCCTGGGATCAGTTTGACCGAGGCGGGAAATCCTCTTATGATGATCAAGTTGGTTTGTCGTGATCGGCGCCCTGCCGTGATCGTCGCCATTTCGGCTACAAGGCTTTTCAGATGCTTGTTGCCCCCTCGTTCAATGGTAGGACAGCTGCCTCTGGAGCAGCATATCGGGGTTCGAATCCCTGGGGGGCAACCAAAATCGTTCTTTGGCGGATTTTGCCGAACGGTTTCAGAACAGCGATCTGGTGTATGAATCAATAACTTAGCTGAATAATAGTTCCAAGTGGTTCGACCGAGTTCGGGGAGAGCTGCGCTCGAAATGGGGTACGAATCAGGGTACAATTCCCTCCAAAGTAGGGTACGACACGATACCCCCTCCAGAATCCCTCATGCCCCTCAAGATATTCTGCGACCGACCCAGTACGCTGCCCTCAGCTTGAACCCTTCGCGGTGCGACAACCGTCTCACAGGCTTTCCGAATAAACTCAAGATGCTTTTCGGTGAAGGATGTTGCCCCGAGAGCGAAGATGCAATCTGCGTCCCGGATGAGTGGCTTCAGGTGATTCTCTTCCACCCAAGATGTTTAGTCATCCAGCAGTTCTCGTACCTATGTCTCCCCAGTTGTGAGTGCCGTCATAATACTATTTTTGCAATCGTGCTATCGAGAATCAGCCGCGCACTTTGCGTCTGCGAAGGCTCCTTGGTCCAAAGGAGCTTTCCAATGCCATTCCCATCCAGGAAAGTCTTGTCTTCGAATCTCGTATTGAGGCATTCAGGTTAGGACGCTGGATCGTTCGGCGTTGCGAGGCCGAGGACAGCACATGAGGCAACAGGCGTAGCGCTACTGGTTCTGATTGCAGCTTTTCACTGCACCACTTCAAGCTCATGAGATTATTCGTCTCAAAACGCGGGAACATTTGTGGCATGATATTTATATTCGTGTTACTGTAAATCTTCCCTGTGAGAGTCGAAGATGTGCGACGGGAGTGTAAATGGGCGTCCTGAGCAGAATCGGCATTGCGCTCGATTCCGACCTTCTCAAACGGTTTGCCTGCTTCGAGGGACTGATCGTCCATGGAAAATCGGCACAGGTGAAGCAGTTTGCCGACCGGCTGATTGGATTGAAGGGCGCGCAACACGGGCGGCTGGTGATGGCTGTTCCAGCGAACTCTCTGGAACGATGTCGCAAGCGCGGGCACGAAAACGACCACAATCGCTGATACGTCCACAAAGCACAATCGAAGATTCAGAGATGTATTTCCATTCAAGGAGTAGCCGTGAAATCGGGTAACACAAATATCAAGATAGTCACACCGATGATTGTCGCACTCGCTTGTGCCCTCGTCGTGTCGGCGCAAACCAGCGCTGTCCGCATCTCCGGTGCAAAAACGATCGAGGTTAGTTCTCTCGTGGTTGCCGCGCAGGAGAAGACGCCGGTCCCCATGAATGCTGAGGCCTATCCGCCTCGGCAGCTATCAGGAACTATCGTTGATACGTCTGGTGCAGCGATTGCCGGGGCTGCCTTGCAGGTTCAAAGTGCGAATGGCACAGTACAAAGAACAACACGGTCGGGCACAAACGGCTCCTTCATTTTTTCTGGACTCGCGGCAGGCAATTATCGGCTCGTCGTCATGAATCCCGGTTTTGAGACCAAAGAAATCTCCGTCACCATAGGAACCACTGAGGCGCCGGCCCCGCTGCGCATTTCTCTGGCCGTGAGCACAGTAAGCACCACCATCGAGGTGCAGGACCGGGCGGATAATCTTGTCGGAATTGCGAGTTCCGCCGGCCAGGTAACGGTGGGCGCAGAGGAACTCAAAAATCGTCCGCTTCTTCGCTCGGGAGAGATTCTGGAGGCGCTTCCTGGCCTGATCATTACGCAACACGCCGGTGGCGGCAAAGCCAACCAGTATTTTCTTCGTGGCTTCAATCTCGACCACGGCACGGACTTCGCTATCTTCCTCGATGGTATGCCGCTGAACCTGGGCTCGCACGCGCACGGCGAGGGGTACTCGGACATGAATACCGTCATCCCGGAGTTTGTGGAGCGGGTGGAGGCCCAGAAAGGCCCCTATTACGGCGATGTCGGCAACTATGGCTCAGCGGGAAATGCCGAGGTGGTGTATTACAAAACACTGCCCCAGAACTTTGTCCAGGTGGACGGCGGCATGTACCAGTTTGCGCGGCTCGTTTTCGGCGTCTCACATAAGCTGGGCAAGGGCAACTTGCTGTACGGCGGAGAAGCGTATCACGATGGCGGCCCATGGGTGCATCCAGACAACTATTACAAGTTCAACGGTCTTCTAACCTACAGCCAGGGCGGAGAGGACAAGGGCTTCAGCATTACGGTCCGCGGTTACGCTGGAACCAGATGGAACTCGAGCGATCAACTCCCCTATACGGGCGTACCCGTCGTCGGCTTTTTCGGCGCGCTGAACCCGGAAGACGGCGGCCACTCCCATCGTTATAGCCTGCAGGGCGAATGGCATCACCAGGGCGCAAATTCCCTGACAAAGATCTCTGCCTACGGGTTCTATTACGATCTCAATCTGTTTTCTGATTTTACCTACTACCTGGTTGACCCCTATAAGGGAGATCAGTTTGAACAGCAGGACAGGCGCTGGGTGGCCGGGTTCGACATACGCCACACGATCTTCAGCGAATGGTACGGCCGCAAGGTAGAAACCACGTTCGGTTTGCAACTCCGCAACGACTGGATTCACAACGGCAATTTTCGAACGGAAGACCGCGTGCGTACGAGCAAGACTTACTATGCAGCTAACTATTTGGATGCACCTTCTTCGCTCGATCAAGTGGCGGTTTTGCCAGCGGACACAGATTTGAATAAATTCACGGAGACGATAGGAAGTTCCTGGGTGTCAAGCAAGATCCAGTGGGCGAGCAAAATCCGCTCCATTCTGGCTGTGCGTGGCGACTACGGCAAAGGCATTCTCACCAGCTATTCGAATCCCACCAACTCCGACTACCCCAACGATCCCAACCCTGCCAACTACAATCCCAATACCGGCCAGTCTACAGCCAAGTTTCTGCCCAGTCCCAAGGCAAGCTTGATCTTCGGCCCATGGGCTAATACGGAGTTCTATGTGCAGGGCGGATTCAGTTACCACACCAACGACGTGCGCGGCTCAACACAACTGTATGAACCGGTTTCGCCGGACTATCCTTATTACAATACGCCGACCTACGATACGAAGGCCCCCGGTAAAATCCCCCTTCTGGTCCCGGCCAAGGGTGCGGAAATTGGTATGCGCACCTCGGCCATTCCACATCTGCAAAGCACAGTTGAGATCTGGTATCTCCACAGTAATTCTGAGTTGCTGCAGGATGGCGACACCGGAGGCACGAGTCCATCCCAGCAGCCGAGCAACCGATACGGCATAGAAGTTGGAAACTTCTACATGCCATCGGAGCATTGGGTTTTTGATGCTGACTTTGCGGACTCCCGCGCTATTTTTAGCGAACAAGACGGCGACGATTCAACCTTTTATCACACAACTCTATCGGGTGCCCAGGAGCTTTGCCCCAAGAACTCGAATTGCTTTGGGCTTATTCCGACCGGAGGAGGTACTTTCCTGCAAAATCAGTACGGCAAGGAGGTACCCGAGGCAGTTCGATGGGTGGTTGCAGCGGGCGTCACGGCGCAGGACTACAAAGGCTTTTCGGCAAGTCTGCGCCTGCGCTACTTTGGCCCGCGCCCTTTAACGTCCGACGCACTTTATACCTCACCCTCAACGGCGTTAGTCAACCTGGGGGCCAGTTATAAATTCAACAAGAGCTGGAGCCTTGTGGGCGAAGTTTTGAATGTGTTCAACCGCCGAGATCACGACGTCGATTACGCCTATGTATCCCAAATAACGTCAGCAGCCGGGTTGGGGCTGCCAGCAACACCGCCAACAACATTAGCAGGGCAGGAGCAGGTTGCGCGTGTTGTGAATGCTAACGCGGCATTCACAAGGGTTATGCATCCCGTCGAACCGGTTCAGGCGCGATTCACTTTACGTTACAATTTCGGTCGCTGAAGCAAACATATCACCGCCGGGGCCTTTTTGAACTTCGCCGGCTGAGATGATTTGTTTACCTTATTGTCGAGGGCCGGGGTTCGATACCCCTGGCCCTTTTCTTCGTCTGCGGCACAGTGCATGTTGCGAGCCAGCCCCAGCAGCGGCGGTACGATATCTGCAAAGCGCACAATGGAGAGATTCACAAGAGATAGCCGCGGCTTGAGTGCCTGCTCTGGAACTCCATTTTTCGATTCGATTGCCACAACATATCAACAGTGCATCGCGATCGTGGCCTATTAGAATCAGGTAGAGGCAACAGGACCATGGCGGAAATCAGCAGGACGGGAATCTCACTGGAACAGGATTTACTGGCTGGGTTTGACAAGTTGATTGCGCGCCGGGGCTACAAGAACCGCTCGGAGGCTTTGCGCGATCTGATCCGGGAAGCGTTGCTCTCCGAGGTGGTCGATTCAAACAAACCGGTTGTAGGAACATTGACCCTGGTTTACGACCACCACGTGCCGAACCTCTCGCAGAAATTAACGGAAGTGCAGCACCATGGCGGGACCATGGTGCTGGCGGCAACCCATGTCCACCTCGACCACCATTATTGCCTTGAAGTCATTATCATGAGAGGACGCAGCAAAGAGATTCAGGAGATGGCAGACGGCATGCTGGCCATGCGCGGGGTGGAGTTGGGAAAACTCGTGCTGACCAATTCCGGGAATGCTCTTGGAGCAGGAAAACGCTAATGCAGCAAGCAAATTCGGCACTGACCTTTGAACATGCTGGGAGAGGGCTTCGATCAGCCCAGTTTGCGAAGATCGCAGCTTTACATGCCCCATGCCTCACTTGGCGTGACTCTTCAATTCATCGGTCGCTTCGCAAAAGTGAGAGGCGATTCTCTCGGTAAAGCCAGTTTCTTTGCCGTGCCAGATGAGATCGAAGGCGAGAGGGAATCGCTATTTCATGAGGATGCCGTCTGGCAGGACCTGATCGTCAATCTCGCGCAGACTCGAGTCTTACTTGAGGATCAAATTCGCAGTGATCTCGCTACCTTTCAGACGCCAGACATCCAAGAGTCGGGTATGGAGGAAGTCTCGCTCTACGCGCTCCGTCCGGGTTTCCATGTCAAAGCCTATCGAGTGCCAGAAGCCGTTGACGTACGCCTTGGGCGAGAGATCACCTTACCAACCCACGCACAGGATTGACTCGATTCAATCTCAAGTTTGTGGACAGTACTCTGAGGAGTACTCGCCCTGAGGTCGGTCAGCGAACGAAGACCTGCCATTCTGCGGATTGTAAACGTGCGTTCGCAACAGAAAATGCATTGCGAAGGTACGAATAACTCACGATGCGAAGCCCTGACGGTCACCCCGTTCGTTGTCCGAAGTGCCTTTTCCGGCCCTGTACAGAACTTCGCTGGAACTGCAAATGTGGATGACGATCCTGCTTTGTTCTGCGTAAAGGTTTTCCTCGCCGGATTTCCCACCGTTGCGGTCATTACCTTTCTCTGGCCTGCCGTGAGCGCGCTCCTACCCCAGACGTAAGCGAGAACTTCAGATCGAATCTATTTATGCAACCACCAGTTATAGTCATTGTTTCAGATGGTCAAGGTGAAGGTGCATTTGAAAGCTACATGCGCGATTGGGCGCCTGTTAATAAGGGGCAGCGAGTGACTCGTTTGACGTAAGGTTGTTATGCCCTTTACTCTCAATAGGCCCGAATAGGATTCCGGCTATGTCGGCAGTATGATTTCCCGCAAGAACTGTGAATGACATTGCTGCTGTAGAATGAAGAAGTCCCATTTTGGAACGCGAAGCTATTTGCTCTAGCTATATTCCTGCCTGTCTTTTTAAATACTTTTAAATACCACAATATTCAGGCTATAGTGCCAGCAGGAGCTTCCCCATGCTCGATCGTCTGGTTCGTTCTATCTCTAATTTCTTCAGCTTCTCTGGTCCGCGAGCGCGCTTTTTCGCGATGCTCCTTCCTGTAATTATGTTTAACGGGCTTATGGCGCATGCGGTCCCGTCGGTTACGACTCTGTCTATAACGCCGTCAACTACTGTGAACGCCGGAACAGTTGTTACCATGACGGCAAATGTATCCAACGGATCACCGGTACGCGGACAGGTCGACTTCTGCCTTGCTTCAGCAACATACTGTACCGGCAATTCCGTAATCGCGAGTGTACAGACCACCATTCTTGGGAATGCAGTTTATCGCAGCGTTCCAGGAGCGGGCAGCTATAGCATTAAGGCGGTTTTTCACGGTACAAATACGGTTGCGAGCAGTTCCTCTGCGGCACAGACTCTGACGGTAAACGGCACCGGCTCATATGGCACGAGGACAAGCATCGCTTCAAGCGGCAGTCCAGGTAACTATACCCTAACTGGCACTGTTACAGGTTTCGGCAAATTGCCACCCAGCGGAACTGTTACGTTTTTGAATACAACGGCTGCAAATGCACAGATTAGCTCTGGCATCATCGATGCAGCAACCCGCAGTTCTAACTTTACCGTACCGCCCTCAACACCTCAGGCTGTGAGCGGCGGCAAGGTCATGAAGGGTGATTTCAATAACGATGGTATTCTCGATCTTATTTCTACGGGTCTTTATTCCGACGGAATTTCGATCGCCCTTGGTAACGGCGACGGCACGTTTCAAACGCCCGTAGGATATTCCGCTGGTGCCAAGCCTTTTGGAATCGGGCTCGCAGATCTTAACGGCGACGGCAATATAGACATCGTCGTGAGTAACTACAATCCTGTCCAGCCCAATCCCGGCTACATGACTGTCCTGCTAGGTAACGGTGACGGCACCTTTCAGACTGCGGTCACCTATAACGGCGGCTTGAACAGTGGTGGAGTGGCGCTCGGCGATTTCAATGGCGACGGCCTCCTGGATGCTGTCCTCATGAACAGCGGCAACATCGGCATTTTCATCGGTAACGGCGACGGTACCTTCCAGGCTCAAGTAACTTATACGGTCCCACAGGGCATCCCTGTCGCGGTAGGCGACTTTAACGGCGACGGGAAGCTCGATATCGCCGTCGGCGATCAAAACACTTCGATTGGAATCTTGCTTGGCAACGGCGACGGTACCTTCCAGCCGGTAATTACCTATTCGGCCGGATACACCGCCGAAGGTATCGTGATCGGCGATTTCAATAATGATGGGAAGCTCGACATTGCTACAGCCAATTTCGATGACAATACGATGGGCGTATTGCTCGGAATGGGGGACGGCACATTTCCTACCAATGTTTCTTATAGCACCGGTAATAACTCCCAGCCCTACGATATCGCCGCAGGCGACTTTAATGGAGATGGCATTCAGGATCTCGCCGTCTCAGGGCTTTTCGGTGCAACCTCATCTCATGTTTTTCTCGGAGTTGGAGATGGCACCTTTCAAGCCTCCATCGGCGTGGATACTGGTTTCTATAACCTTGGAATAACCGCTGGAGACTTTAACGGGGATGGCCTCGACGATTTTGCCACTACAAACTATATCTATGGTTCGATTGGCGTGGAACTTAGCCAGCTTGCCGTAACGGCGACCGCCACAGGTGTGACCGTACCCGGCCCCGGTACCCAGAATGTCGACGCAAGTTACGAAGGCGACACACCGCACGCCGCCAGTCTTTCGACGACAATTCCTCTTCAGCCGCTGCCAAGCTCAACCATACTGGCAGCTTCTCCAACTTCCGCTGTTGCAGGCACAGCAATCAACTTTACAGCCACTGTAAGCCCTGCGCCTTCCGGCAGCGGCACGGCAGGTACGGTCAGCTTCTATAGCGGAAGCACGCTTCTCTCTACGGTAAACGTCATTGGTGCCAGCGCCAGTTATACCACCACGAGTCTGCCAGCCGGGCGTTCTCCAATTTCCGCAGTCTATTCGGGTAACAGTATATTGAGCACATCAACTTCAAACCCAATACTGGTCTTCGTCGGTCCTCAGAGCGCGCTTTCTTTGGCGGTATCTACAGCCACGGCCACTGCGGGAACACCGATTACTCTGACAGCCACGGGTGTGAATACGCCGGGCTCAACCGCACTAACTCCAGGGCTGGTGACCTTCAGTTACCAGGAGACTGTAAACGGAGCGACCTTCTCCGGAAGCTTCGGAACGGCCCAACTCAATAGTGCGGGAGTTGCTACTCTCACGGTAGAACCGGGTGCGGGCGTTTATGCCATCGCCGCTACCTTTGCAGGCACTGCAACGGTTGGCCCCTCGAACAGCACCTCGCAGACCGTCACCATAAATGGCAACGCAAGCTATCTCTCCTCCACCAGTTTGGTTTCGAGTGGAAGCGTCGGCGACTACACCCTTGTCGCTACGGTCTCAGGCTTCGGACTGGCGGTACCGACCGGCACGGTCTCCTTCCTTAACACCACCAATGGAAATCAGAATGTCGCAAGTGCCGCCATCGATCCATCTACAGTTGTCCAAAGTTATGTTTCAGGAACAAATTCTCCATTAACGAATACCGATGTGGAATATGTAGCAACGGGAGATTTCAACGGAGACGGTATCACCGACGTCGCCACTGCGAATACCGACGGCACCGTCAAGGTGCAGATAGGTATCGGAAACAATACCTTCCAGTCTGCGGTGTCGTATGCCGTCAGCAGCAACCTGAATGTCATTCAGGTTGCCGACGTTAATGGCGATGGTAAGGTAGATCTCATCGTTGTCAGCGCGAATGATGGCACTGTCAGTATTTTGCTGGGCAACGGCAATGGAACATTTCAGACGCCTTCCGGTTCTCATATTCTGACGGCAGGCAGCAGCCCGGACTTTGTTGCAATTGGCGACGTCAACGATGATGGTAATCCGGATATCGTAGCGATCAATCGAAATGACAGCACTGCCGGTATCTTCCTCGGGAATGGTGACGGTACTTTCCAAAGCCAACAGACCTACTCAACCGGCAGCGGGCCAAATAGCGTGGCTATCGCAGATTTTAATCGCGACGGCAATCTCGACCTTGCCGTCACAAACCAGTACGACAGTACTATCAGTATCCTGTTAGGCAACGGCAACGGCACCTTCCAGACTCAAACCACTGTCGGTTTTCCCAATGGCGATGCATCCGGCGTTCTCGCCGCAGGCAGTCTCCGGAATAATGGCATTATCGATCTGGTGGCACCCGACCTGTATTATTCGACTATCTTCGTTTATCTGGGCAACGGGGACGGCACGTTCGGTAATCCGGTAAGCTACAATTCCAGCAATGGCGGCGTCCAAGCGGCCCTGACCGATATCGATCACGATGGGAAGCTCGATCTTGTTGCGGCATATTCCAGCCAAATCGCCATTTTCCCGGGGATAGGCGATGGCACGTTCGGTTCCGAACGAACATGGTCCACAGGCAACGGAGTCAACAATGTTGCTATCGCTGACTTTAACAACGATGGACTTTTCGACTTCACTACGTCGAATACCGGCGATAACACTACGACCATTCTTCTCGGGCAGCAATCTGTCACGGCGACTGCAACGGCTGTCTATGTCACCGGGACCGGACAGCAAGCAGTCAATGCAAACTATCCCGGAGATACGATACATGCTGCCAGCCTTGCAAGTACCGTTCTTTTGGACCCTTCGACACAGGCTGCCAGCAGTACACTTCTATCCGCTTCGCCCGGCAACACGTCACCGGGCACTTTGGTTACCTTCACCGCAACCGTAACGCCAGCGCCCACAGGCGCAACTTTCGGCAGCGTGAACTTCTATAACGGTACGACTTTGCTTGGAACGCAGCAGGTCAATAGCAGTGGCACAGCTATCTTTACCACGACAACGCTTCCAGGTGGCGCCAATGCTATTACGGCTGTCTATTCAGGCAACGCTGCGCTGGCTACCTCCACTTCGATGGTTGTCTACGAGACGGTTACGACCAGTACGACAGCGACTCTCTCCGCGTCTTCAAACAACATTTCGCTGGGACAGAGTGTCACGCTTACAGCTAACATCGCGCCCGTTCCAACGGGAACACCCCTGGGCACGGTAAGCTTCTACAATGGCACAACGCTCCTGGGGAGCAGCGACCTCTCCGCCAGCGGCATTGCAACGCTGAGCGTCACCACGCTTCCGGCGGGCTCCAATGCTATCACTGCCGTCTATTCAGGCAATACGATCTCTTCCACTTCGACATCGTCTCCGATCACAATCGTGGTTACGGCAATAACAACCTCAACAGCTTTAACATCGTCAGGCTCATCGGTCAGTTATGGGCAGAGTGTCACGCTAACAGCTAACATCACGCCCGTTCCAACGGGAACACCCCTCGGCACGGTAAGCTTTTATAGTGGCTCCACGTTATTGGGAATACAGGCAATCAATACTCAAGGTGTGGTTACGCTTAGTGTAAGCACGCTCCTCACAGGCACGAATTCGGTGGCGGCGGTCTATTCGGGAAACGCAAATTACGCTACCTCCACTGGTTCCGTGCAGATAGCGGTGCATGCAGTCACAACCTCCACATTAACCGCAGCTCCGACCACTCAGTTGGCTAAGATGCCCATAGTTTTCACCTTTCAATTAAGTTCGTCGGTCGAAGGTGTTCCAACGGGCACAGTTAGCTTCCTTGATGGACCGACATTGCTTGGGACATCTATCGTGGGAGTTAACGGACAAGCAGTATACACTACCACTGTGCTCGCCAGTGGCGTCCATAGCATTAGTGCGAACTATTCCGGCGATGCCAAGTTCCTTCCGAGCGTAGCCCAGGTGACCACAAGTATTACCGTTGCGGACATCAACCTCGATCTGGGTGGAGACCAAAATAAGTCTGTTGTGCCGGGAGGTGCCGTCTCTTATAACTTCCCACTTTCGCCGCTAGTTACACCGACCTTTCTTTATGATGTGACTCTAACGGCAAGTGGCTTGCCTCCCGGAGCTACTTATACCTTTACTCCCGCCTCGATTCCAGCGGGCAGTGGGACAACTCCCGTCGTCCTTACCGTCCAGACGGCGAAGGATGTAGCTATACAGGCAACATCCGGCTCACTCCACGCATGGTTTGCCCTGGCCTTCGGACTGCTTCTGCCACTGGGAAGTTCCAAGGTATATCGCAAATATCTGCACGGGACAGCACGGTTGATAGTGCTATTTCTCATTGCCGCCCTTAGCCTTGGTGTAATGGCTACCCTCAGCGGTTGCGGCAACTCTAACGGCTTCTTCGGACAGCCCCAGAAGAGCTATACCATTACCGTTACAGCTACGAGTGGAAATTTAGTAAGGACAAGCACCGTTCAACTCAATCTGCAGTGAGTGATGAAAATTCGCCAGCGATGTACTATGAGTCTCGGAACACCTTCGGTAACGGCGTCTGTCGGGGTTTCGCAGGTTGAGAACCAGCTTGCTAACGAGAGAGGCTTATGGTGCCTCTTTACACAATCATGCGATTGTTGCAGCTTCACTCATGAATATGTGCTCATAACCTGTGCAAAAATTGATGTAGCAATGGAACTATTGCCACGTGCATTTCTAGGCATGAGAAACGGATTATCTGGAGTTTTCTGGATGGACTCCCTTGAATGCCAAACTTCGACTGCTGCCCCGGCAGAGCCGGGGGGGGATCTTCCTACTTCGGATTAGGCGTTGTCAGAACCGTCGATGGATAAGGGGTATTGCCCGTGTGACCTATCTCTCGAAAAAATCTTTTCGATCATTAATCGCATTTATGGCGTTAGCAGATCTTGGCAAGATGAAGCTGCACTATTGAGCTACATTAATCTGACCGGTTCGCCAGCCTATTTCCTTGGTGGAGCCGAAGCGTCAGAGGTGGAGCAACAACCGAGCCGCTGTGGGCTGTTTGTCTCTCCACCTCTGACATGGATTACCTGATCTTCTTCTAAGTCTGAGAATGCGTGAATAATGCTATTTGTGAGACGGCTCAGAACTCGTATCGCAAACTAAATTGTAGCTCGCGGTCAGAGGAGTAAGTTGATCCTTTAGTCGAGACCTCGCCGAATGTACCGCTGGTCGGATTCTTATCGGGAGTGTCTAGATTTGGGTGGTTTGTAAAGTTGAAAGCCTCTGCCTTGAAGTTGATCATGTGATTGCTGTGCTCTGGAATCACGTGAACGCTCTTCTGCATCGCGATGTTCCAACTCTGGAAGCCGGGTGCGTAGATCGCGTTGCGAGTGCCTCGGGGAGCGATGGTGCCCGCGGGGGGCGCCGCGAAGGCGGTCGGATCAAACCAATAGCCTTTACCGAACTTCTTTTGTACGACTGGACGCTTGGTAAGATCCCAAAGCTGAGTCCCGCTTGCTGGGCCGACCCCTGCATAATCAATACCGGTACCTACGGAAAACGGCTCTCCTGTTTGAGCCTGCGTTGTGCCGGAAAGCTGCCAGTTGCCCAGAGTGCTGCGTATAAGCGAACTGGAAGCGTGATTAGCAAAAGGAATATCCCAACCGTAATTGACCACCAATACATTTCTCAGATCAAAATCGCTGGGTCCGTAATTCGGCCGCGGATCATAAGCATTCGGCAATTCATAACCAATCGAAGAACCATAGTCCATGCTCTTCGACCAGGTATAAGCGATGCCAAAAAACACGTTCTTTGTCAGTCGGCGATTTAGACGGGCCTGGAGCGCATTATAGAGAGAACTTCCGGCATCGGATCCCTCCAAAATAGCTGCATAGCCCTGATACGGACGCAGTGCATCCGGTGACGCAATACCAGGGTTGGCTTGCACTGTTCCCGGCCGGAGTTGGTTGATGTTTGCCAATTGCTGCAGGTGTAACCCTCTGCGCCCGACATAGGTTAATGTGAAGGTCGCAAATCCAGGGACTTCCTGCTCGGCGGTTACGTTCCATGACCACGCGCTTGGACTGGGAAGCGTGCGTGATTCAGTGGCGAACTGGAGTGGGTAGGCACTAGTCCCGGCGGCGCCTGGATTATCCGCGGATCCCGCAGTCACGGTCGAGCTTGGCTGGAATGGAGGATTGCCGCCCGGTTGTATTTGATCGCTTATCCCGAGCCGTTGCACGAATCTTCCACCACCCGCGCGAATTACTGTCAAAGGCGCGATCTGAAATGTAACTCCAAAGCGAGGTTGAATATCAGACCACACTGTCTTTGCATAGGCACGATCGTACCCATGAAACAGATCGTTATAAGTTCCGCTTAGGATCTCTGACGCTACGTGCCCTTGCGCAGAACTGGGGAAAGCGTTGCCAGGAATCACGACTCCGTCGTACTGGTTTCCTCCCGAAAGCAGACCGGTTGTCGGGTCAACACGAGGTGCTGTGCTTGCAGAGTACAGGCTTGGATCGAAAAACGATTGATTACCCCAAAGGGCGTAGTAGGGTTGCATAATGCTATAGCGCATGCCAAATTCTGCAACCAACTTGGGCGTGACGCGCCACTGATCCTGTGCAAAGAACTCATACATATTTGAGCGATAGAGGGTATAGGATTTCTGCCCGATTTCACCATATGTATCGAAGAGTCCGAGGGCCGCGTTTGCCACTGCAACATTGGACGTCGGATGCCCACTGCGGGTATCAGTGAAAACAAACTGGCCATTTTGGTTGTTAGTTGCACCCGGCGTCGTACTGCTTACGTTGATTTGGTCGAAATCGTTTTCTCCGGAGCGTTGCCACAGAAATCCAAACTTCAGCGTGTGGTTGACCACAACTTTCGTGAAATTGTCGCCGAGGTTGGTAATAACACCACCCGAGTGGGAAGGATAGGGATCGCCGCTCAGCACCGTAAAATTTGAGATATTGATGGTCGGAATCTTGGTAGGAATCAGTTTCTCGCTGGCAGGGAAAAGATAGGGGAAATTGATGCCATATTGAGTACGATCGTAGAGACCGTTCGTCATGTCATAGCTGATCGTGACGTGATCTGCGGAAGCCGAAAAGATTGCTTCGTTTACTGTTGTTGCATTAATTGCCCAAGTGTAATTGAGAGTGGCTACCTGATTAGGCCAATGCCACTTCTCAGGCGTTCGGTTAAAATTGCCCGCGAATGGACTCTCATTGTCATAGTTATAATTCAAGACGCTAAAGCGCAAATGATGCTGTTGCGCAAGCATATAGTCGAGCACGAGTGTATCTTTGCGCTGAGTTTGGGGATAAGGTCCTTCTGCCTGCCAGTTGTAGCTGGAATTGTTGGTCTCGTTTGGCACAGGAAAGGCGTTGAGCAACGCAAGACCATTTGGACTAAGCCCAGAAGTAATTACGTTACCTGGATAGGGCGCTCCGGTAGCAGGATTGATAATCTGTTCCGGAGTCGAATAGAAGATATTACCCTGCAGCAGTTCCCCAAAATTGCCTTGACGCATCGCCTCCGTGGGTGCAATTCCGGTTTGGCTCGTGGATTGGCGATAACGAAGATACTCTTGTCCAACTTCAAAGAACAATTTGGTGCGCGATTGGTTGAACAGATGGGGAATGATCGCAGGTCCATTCAGGTTCCAACCAAACTGGTTATAGCGAAATGCGGGTGGATGATTACGCAGCGACGATTGATTTGACTGGTTACGATCCCACGTATTCGCGTTGAAGAAAGAATTGCGTAGATAGTTATACGCCGCACCGTGAAATGTGTTGGTTCCGCTTCTAGGCACCATGCGAATGATGCCGCCGGAGGTGCCGCCGTATTCTGCAGGATAACTCGTAGTCAGCGTTTGCACCTGAGAGAGGGAATCCGCGTCTGCTACGCCGATCTGAGTGCCATTAGCGCGTGTACGAACCATTGAAGCACCATCGAGCGTCATCATGACTTCCGCGGCGCGCGCCCCGTTGATGACGGGACCTCCGAAGTCCGGGGAAAAATTGAATGCCGTCATTGAAGCATTTCGCGTGACGCCCGGTTCGAGTTGGGACAAGTACATTGGATTACGGCCATTCAATTGAATGGACTTCACCTGTTCGCTCGTAACAAGCTGTCCCAGCGCATCCGATTCGGTTTGCAGCGCAATGACATCGGCCTGCACCACTACTGTTGTATTGGCATTGCCCATCTGCAGAATGAAATCCTGCCTGCTTCCGATGCTCGGATCTACGGGAACGCCCTTGCGCACAGAAGTTTGAAATCCTGTTGCTTTCACTTGGACCGTATAGATACCAGGCGCTATGTTGGTGACCGTGTAGCCGCCGGTATTATTGGTCGTGACAGAATGGCTCAGTCCGGTTGCATCGTTAGTTACACTGACGTTTACCCCCGCTAATACCGCGTTATTTGGATCGGTAACAGTCCCAGAGATAGAGGACGAGTCTGACTGGCCGAAGGCATTTAGTATGCCGACTGAGAAGAGGAGGGTGGCGATAACAAGCAGGCGAGATATTGTCACCTTGCTGCCGTAAGTACATTTTTGGGGATTAGATTGCATTTCATGCCTCACTTCTGCGTTACGTCGATCTAGAAGTTCATGGTTCCTCACACTCATGCTGGTGGTTCCAGATGAGGAGGTTCTTCTTTTTTCGTATTGAGTGAAGGGGAACAGGTGCTGCAAATAGTTCAAAAATAGAAGATCAGACGCTTGGGCACACTACGACTGCCGATGGCATAGTGCCCATCGGCAGTCCCATGACGGAGGATTGTGCCTCGCACTGAATGCTTGCGTCATGACAACGATGTCGATAGAAATGACATCGCTATCACGGTTCGCCATACTAAGAACATAAAGCTAGAATTGTCAATAAATTTTATCTGGACCAAGGCGGATGGATATATGCGGGCATTGGCTACCCTGAAATCGTTTCAGCGCGCCATTTAAAATGGCGCAGGCAAAGATCGGAGAATATTCTTGGCTATAGGATATGTAGAGAAGATCGTCTGAGTTCTGCTTAAGGCATTATCCGATTACCGGTGTTGAGGCTTGCCACAACCACAGGAGCCACGTAACAGCAGATCGGTAGCCAAGACGAGTCTCTGTCCCGCCCGCTTGTTATGTTTTTGAATTCGCTTGAAGAGGAGTTCCACCGCTCGTCTTCCGATCTCTTCCGTTGGTTGGCTTATAACGGAAATACTGGGTTGAAATGCTTCGGCTGTGTCAAAATCGTCGAATCCCAAAAGGGCTACATCTTCCGGAATCCGCAAGCGACAATGCTTCATGGCGTGGAGAGTCTTTATGCATGCGGCAGAATTTAGAGCAAACACTGCCTGCGGAGTTTTGGTCGACCTAACAAAAGCTTTCTGTATCGATTCGATGGAAAGCTCATTTTCAGTGTTAGCAACAAGATCGAGAGGCTTGAGACCTTGTCTGCGCATCGCCTCGCGATACCCAACGAGCCTCTCGGATATTGTGTGAAGGTTCCGATTCGCCCCAATGGCGATAATCCGTTTATATCCATGTCCAATCAGGTGTCTCACCGCCTCGCGAGCAGCGAGCCGATTGGGAATCGTAACGGAGTCCATTTCAAGCGTGGGGGCAGGTTGATCAATCACAACGACCGGCGTTCCAATAGTCTCCGCAACGCTCTCCGGCTGTAGGTGCCCAGATGTAGGAAGAATAATCAGGCCTTCAACCTGGCGTCGTAATAGAACACGAATATGAAGGGCCTCCGCAACAGGGTCACCGCTGGAGACCGTAAGCATGATGGTCGCGTGGGACCTTTCTACTTCATGGTGAATTGCCTGAACACAGGCAGCCACAAAATAGTGGGAAAGGAATGGGACAACGACCCCGATCACTCCAGAATGTCGCGCTTTAAGGCTTCGCGCCAAGTCATTCGGCTGATAAGCGAGACGCTCCATAGCGCCACGGACGAGGAGTTCTGTAGTTGGTTTCACATGGGGCTCATGATTGAGAACGCGCGAAGCTGTCTTGAGCGAAACCCCGGCGGCGCGCGCGACTTGCTGCAGAGTTGCTTTTTGCGAATCACCTCGCATATCTATTGAACTCCCAGTCAAGAAAAGTCTTCGAACAGATTTTGCAATCAAGTAGACAGTATTTCTACAAATTATTCTAGAAGTTATTAGCGACAGTTCTCCTGTGTGCGGCGTTTTCTTGAGGAAGACGCCACTCTGCGATCCTGTTTCTCTCGACTATAGGAGAACCGCTTTGGCGGTTCGTCAGACTCTTTCGAGCGGCTCGGGGACTTTTACGGAAGCCATTCCGGCAGCCGTCGCGGCCTCAATGCCGAGGTCGGTGTCTTCGAAGACCAAGCAATCTTTCGGGGCGACGCCGAGTTTTTCGGCCGCGAGCAGAAACGCATCTGGGGCAGGCTTGCCGTTCTTGTAGTCTTCTGCGCAAACAAGGGCGTCGAATTTGTCGAGAAGATGCAGGACCGACAAAGCGCCTTCGACCGACTTTCTTCTGCTGCCGGAAACGACGGCGAAAGGGATCAGGCCATGCTGCGCCTCAATGTGCTCCATCACTTCGGGAATTGCTTTAATCTGCGGAAGCAGTTTGTGATAAAGAGCCTCTTTGTGCTCGGCGACGATTTCGACGGGCATATTGAGGCCCTGTGCCTTGTTTAGCGAGGCGATGATGTCCCGAATGGGCCTGCCACCCCAGGCATAGAAGAGTTTCTCCTCAAAGGTGCAGTTCCACTCGGCGAGAGATGTCTTCCAAGCGATAAAGTGAAGAGGCATCGAATCAACAATCGTGCCATCGCAATCGAACAAGTAGGCACGGAATGAACCGGCGGGCAATTTCAATTTCATGCGTAAAAGACTCCCTCTCCATCGTATCCGATCAATGGAAAGGGAATCTCAGGACGAGACAGGTCTCGTTATTGGGAGGCGACAGTCGCAGTTGCCTCTTCCGCTCCGCTGCCGCCCTCGCCGGGCTTGGTCGGCTCCATCTGCAGAGCGTTGTTGAAGCGATTGAAATAATTGAAGAGGCCAATTGCGCAGAGCAGTTCGACGATTTCCCCTTCGGAATAGAAGCTGCGCAACTCAGCAAACTGCTCGTCGGTCAAGGCGTGGGCGTCGCGAGTGACGGTTTCTGCTAACCGCAGAGCAGCCTTCTCGGCAGGAGTAAAGTCGTCGCGCTGGGGCCAGTCCGCCAGATGAGCGAGTTGCTCCTCGGACCACCCTAACCCCTTGGCCAGAATCGTATGGCTTGCCAGACAATACGGCGTGACATTCACCTGGCTGGTACGGACGACGATCAGTTCCTTAAGCTTAGTGGGGACGGTGCCGGTATTGAGCACTGCGGCGAAGTGAGCCTGCATGGTGGCGAAGATTTCAGGTCGATGGGCCATTACCCGAAACATGTTGGGCACATTGCCGCGGAGGGCGAAAGCCTTGTCATAGAGCGCCGCCATTTCGGATGTCACTTCGCTGCGACTGAGTCTGGAAATTCGCGACATAATTCCTCCATCATAGACATATTATTGCAGCGGTGGGTGTGAACGATCACAAGTTTCGATATTTGGAGGCGCAGTAAGCGGTTGGTGAGCGGCTTTTTTCGCGGCTGCCGTGTTAGGAACCGGTGAGGCACCTAGGAGACGGAAATGCGCGGGCAAGAAAGAGATTTGTCCTCTCGATAGGAATTTTTTGACGTACACGGCCCTCTCTGCTACCTTGGTTAAGGAGAAATTCGCCAAGCGTTCCTCAGTAGCTCAATGGCAGAGCATTCGGCTGTTAACCGAAGGGTTGTAGGTTCGAGTCCTACCTGAGGAGCCAATTATTTTCATAGACTTACGAGCCTTTCGAACCCCCTGACAACCCCTTGAAAAACCCGATTGTGGGGACTTTTGTGGGTACCCCACATCAAAAACCTGCGTATTTGTGGGTATTTCTGAGCACTGTTTCTCCGCATTGCCGGCGGCGGGAGCGCTTTCGTCTTTTGTTGCTGCCTGCTTCTTGCCTGTCCGTTTGACCCCGTTTTGCAACCCATGTGGGGACTTTTGTGGGTACCCCTCAGCCTGCCCCGTTTCCTGGCTGGATTCCTCCACAGGTCGCCCCGTGACAATGGACTCCAGGGCGCGGCGCTTCGCCTCCATGCGGATGTGGCTATAGTGCTTGAGCATCTGCTTCGAGACGTGCCCGGCGATGTCCATGATGGTCTGGTCGCCCGCGCCGCTCTCGGCAAGGTCGGTGATCAGCGTATGCCGGTTGTCGTGCCAGCGGCCTTTCACCTGGGCCTTCTTGCGCACGTTGTTCCATGCCGTCTTGAGGGTGGTGACGGGGCGCGTGGGGTCGCTCGGACTCGGTTTCCCGAAGGGAAAGACATACCATTCGGCTTGGGGCGCTCCGAATTTCATCCGATACCACTCGGAATACTCGGCGAAGACCTCCAAGAGAGTCGAGTTCAAGGGAATCGTGCGCCCCTCACCCGCCTCAGTCTTGCTGTGGCCCACGGTCAGATATTTCTTCTTGAAGTCGATTTGTTCCCAAGTCAGGGTCTTGATCTCCGCGTCGCGCATCCCGGCGTTAAGCGCCAGCGATAAGGCCGGAAAGATGTGCGGAGACCGGGCCTTTCGGGCCTCTTCCAGCATCCGGTCTTTTTCCTCTGGCGTGAAGGCCTTCCCGACTGTTGTATGGACCTTGAGCTTGAGCATTTTTCTCTTGCGCAAGCGAACGCGGAGCAGGTCGCCCGGTTCATCCAGAATGCGCAGCAGAAAGCCCACTTCTTCATTGACGCTCTTGGGAGAAGCGCCTTCGTCGAGACGGGCATTCTGGTAATGAATGACCGCCGCTTCGTTGAAATCGACAAGCATCTTGCTGCCCAGGATTTGCTTCAGGTGATGGACCGCATACTCGGCAAAGACCACAGACTGGGGCAACCGCAACTTGTAAGCGGCAAGAAACTCGTCCGCCAAGTCGCTGAAGGTACGGATTCGCTCGTGGCGCTGGTCGGTGAAGTTGTTGAAGCCCTCTTCCAACTCGCGCTTGCGTTTCTGCTCAGCCCCTTTGGCGATGGTTTTCGAGGGAGATTTCGAGGACTCGCGAATGCGCCGCCCTGAGAACCAGAATTCATACCACCAGATTTCACCGCGTCGGAAGAGACTCATGGGAATCGCTCCTGTTCTCCTGCTTACTCTTTTTCCGCAGGGGAAGATGCAGATGTGGACGCGCGCCGTATAGTGCGCACATCCAGAAACATTTTTTGCGGGTGGTTTGCGGCGGCTCCTTCCAACGGAAGGAAGCCGTAACGCGCATACCATCCTGCCTTGTCAGGGTACGCGTCAGTGATGATGCAGCGGCAGCCGACTTCGTCGGCCACGCGCAACGTAATCTTGAGGGCCTCGGAGAGCAGCGCGTGTCCGAGACCTCGACCGCTGAAACGCTTGTCCACGGCCAAGCGCGCCAGCAGGACCAGAGGTAGCTCATAGGGAGGCAAGCCGCGCACGTACTTCTTCGGAAATTGCTCGCGCGCAACGCTGGAGGTTGCAAGCGTGAAGTAGCCCAGCACGGCGCGCGGCGCGGATTCCTCCAGCGCAACATAGGTTACGCCGATGGAGACCTTCTGCTGATTGATCCAGGCATGGCGCTGCAAGTAATTGTTGAGCGGCGCGTCTCCACAATCGAAGCTCTCCACCTCGTCGAATTCTTCGAGACGGCGAATCGTGACAGCCAACTCAGTGCCTCATCGCCCGAAGAAGGGCTTCGGTGGGTTCGGCCGGCTTGCTGGTAGCAAGCACGGCGAGGCTTTCCAACTCCGCTGGCGTCCAGGCGATCTCTGCCTGCGGCAGCGTAAGCTCTGGCGCAACGCGCTCCAGGCGAGGAAAGAGCAGTACCTTGCGTTCACCGCTGGTGCTCTCGCTGACAATGCGGTGCCCGCTCTTGCGCTCGGAGACCGCCCAGCGAAAGAGCGCCAGAGCGTCGGCCAGGAAATCCGAGTTGCTGGCCATCTCCAGCTCGGCCTTGAGACGGCGCACCATCTGATCTTCCGAGGGGGCAAGATCGGCCTGGAACTTGATCTTCGGCGCTTTGGCCCGCATATGCGGCTGGACCGCCGCGCGCTTCGATTTTTCTTTGACGGTTGCAGGCATGGAAATACTCCTGAAAAAAGGATACTCTTTGTTGGCTGCAAATTCGAGTGTTTTCCGATTCATGATTTTCTCCTTTCGTCGCGGAGTAATTCAACCGTGTAAAAATTACCTTTCTGCGTAATATTTTCCTACCCAAAGTGTTTAAGCCGGACAGCTCCTCGTTCCGATTGAGGCGTAATTCGCTGGTTGGGGTCGTCTCCACCGGAAGGTTGCGCCTGCGCCCACTGGTTCAACTCATCCTCGTCATAGCGAACCAGCGAGCCGAACTTGTGGTACTTCGGTCCCTTGTTCTCAAGACGCCACCGGCGCAAGGTGGCCAGGCTGATGCGCGTGCGTTCGGAAACTTGCAATTCGTTCAGAAATCGTTCGTTCATAATGGCTATCACCTCCGTTGGGATTGTTGGAAGACTTCCTGTGCCGGGTTTGTTTCGAAAGCACAATGTCGATGGTGCTATGTCAGTGCCAGTTGCCGGGGATGCTCATTGCAAAGCACGGATGCTTCCTATTGCCAACCGTGCACCTAAACCGCGCAGCTTGTCCAATAACTTTTTGGAAGTTGGCTGTAACCATTTGGAATAGACGCCTCGTGCGTTTGGCAGCCAAAATGCACGTAAGAATAGAACTGAAGAGACAGAAGGTTGAGAAGCGAAGTTAGGAAGCGCGATTTTTTCTTCGAAGGTCGTGTTTCAGTCGTTTGGATTGAAGTCGCAAGAACTGACTTGCCTTGAAGAAACGTCGAGCTGTGCAAGGAGGTCTATGAGCGATGTTATCCCATCTGAAGATACGCGACCTCGAGCTGGTGGTCGCCCTGCATGAGGAAGGCAGCATTACCCAAGCTGCCAAGCGTGTCGGCATCAGCGAGCCGGCGTTCTGCAAGCGCATACAACTCATCGAACGGCTAATCAATGTGCGTCTCTTTGAAAGAGGCCACGATGGCGTGAAGGCAACCAACTCTGGGCTTGCCTTCATTGCCTATGCCACTGAGATCATCCACTTGTTTCATCGCGCCATCCATGAAGCCCATGAAGCCACGCGCGGAGAGTGTTCTAAGCTGTGCATTGGCGTCTCTGCATTTATGCCGTCGGAACTGATCGAGCTTTTGCGCTCGATCGAACTACCGCTCTACCGCGATCTTGCCATTGAAATTGATACAGAGTATTCCGCCGAGTTGTTGACGCAGCTTCAACGTGGACACATCGACCTTGCTCTCGTGACCTCTCCACCGGAAATCGCGGCCATCACGACGCTCTGCCTTGCAACCAATTCATTCCGGATTGTCTTTCGTGAGGGGCACCCGCTCGCGGCGAGGCAGTCCGCGACGCTTGCTGAAGTCGTGAAATATCCATGGGTCTTTTTCAATCGAAGCATCCATCCGTATCTGCATGATCTGATCCTTGAGCGTGTGGCAATCGAACAGAAGCAAGCTACAATTGTCCACCACCTGAGTCATGCAAACCAAGCTACTGCTCTGTTGACGGATGATGCGCTGGTAGCTTGGATGATTCCGACAGAGGCGATACACGCCGCCGATCATGGGCTTGTCAATCTTCCCCTGCTTGACGAGCACATTCGGCTGGAAACGCATCTGGCCACGCGCGCCGATAACAAGTCGCGTCTGGTCAGCGAATATGTGCGGCGCTTCGTAACGCAAATGAATCTGCATCGTCCACCGGAGCAGTTGTCATTGCCGATCATGTGAGCTGCAACGAGAACCTGCACCGTCCAGATCAAGCACGATACTGCAAGTCTCAGTGTGGTTGATGCGGGTCGTTCAGTCAGTGAGCACCCCGGCAATGTTCGACGCAACAACCGTAATTACTGAAGCGGATGATTGAGCAAGGCTCTGGCTAATGCACTAACTCCATCAGCTTACTGTAGCTGTTCACTACGTCGTACTTTACTTGGTCGGACGTGATCTTTGCGAAGAACTTCTGGGCACACTTTATCTTGGTTTCTTCAATCGGCCGAATTTCCATTGAAGACATCGAT
>JAATGG010000243.1 GCA_015654835.1 Terriglobales bacterium | reverse complement strand
TAACTGCCATTGAGGCGCGGCACATGCGGCCTCAATGAATCGTTGCAGAGTTAGTAAGTGGAGTTAGTTGAGAGAAGCACCGGTGGCGAAGTGGCTAACGCGCAGGTCTGCAAAACCTGTATTCGCGGGTTCGAAACCCGCCCGGTGCTCCATAATCTTTGAAATGGCTAACTTAGGTTAGACGAAGCTAAATAAAAAAGCAGAAAAGCCGCTTTCTCTGATTCGAGAGAACGGCCTTGTAATGTCTTTTACTGCGCGATTAGGCTGCCCTTTTCATGATCTTCGTCATTTAACAAACTGCTTCAGAGAGCGATGAGTGGACGCGGCAGGCGGGTTCTGGCGCGATCGAGGAAGAGCCTCATACGAAGTGCTTCGGCGCGCTGCACAGCGACGAGGCGCATCTGACGGCGGATATGATCGCCGCTTTCGAGCAAGGCCACCTGGGCCTCGTCCTGATTTGCATCCCGTTCCAACCGTTCTACTCGCTCTGTGATCATTTGGCGAAACCGGGGACTGATTTCGAAGCCATCGTGGACTGTGGAATCAGAAAACATGGCAAACTCCTGGGGGGGGGGGCCTAAAAATTTATTTTTGCAAAGGCCTCAAGTTCTCTCCGTTACCGCCGATATTAGCGACAACTGATTTTGTGCGCTAGATTACCCTTTTGTACAACTAAGGTAATTTGTTGCGCCCGAGAATGTCCGAAATTTGGACACTCTCGGCGATCTACTCCAACGTCTTTATGGATGCGTTGCCGCTGAAATACCGACAACTACCTGGCTTCCACTCTCCAAATGAACATTTTGCCTGACGCCGAGAAAAGCTCCGGACGCATTGGCGAAAGGTTGACCGTTCTCGTTGCCCGCCGGCAAAACGTCATTGATGGCGGTGGTGCGTATATCCACATTGGGCCACGTTCATGCCTGAGGCATCCTGCCGGATCTCTTCTGCTAAACATCTGATTATGAAATGGTTGAATGATACGAAGAGGGCTTATCGATTGAGTCCGGGCTTTGTAGGGGAGAAAGCAGGAAATTTCTTCACACTCCGGGTAAATTTTTATGTGTAATTTCTATCGGGGAAGAGACCGGTTCCGGCAAGGCCTCCGCTGATAGACGCTAGTTTTCGGCGGAGGCGGCATAGTAGCCTTTGCGGACCTGAACCTTGAGCCCATCTCCACGGCACTCGACGGCGAGATGCCGGTAGGTGCCATCGAGCTTGGTGTTGCTGGGAGTATAGGTGACGACATATTGGGTGCGTAGCTCGTCCTCGATTTGTTCGAAGGCGGCTTGCAGTTTGTTGCCATTGTTGCCGACGTCGATAACGCGGCCGCCGGTTTCCTCCGCCAGTTTTTTGGCTGCGGAGTAGCCGCTATAGCCGAACGCGCCATAAGAATGGACATCGGCCAACAGAATGACATAAATGATGGCGTTGGATTTTTGTGCGGCGGCCACCGCATCGTTGATTTTGTGCTGGCTGCCCTGATCTTCGCCATCGGTCAGGATGATCATGGCTTTGCGGCCGGTTTCCTGATTCAGTTTTTCACTGGAGGCCTGGTAAACCGCGTCATAGAGCAGAGTGCCGCGAGGTCCGGTAGAGGAGGGCACCGGACCCGAGCCCATGCTGACACCGGCATTGATTTTGGCCGAGTCGAGCGCTCGGCTGAGCAGGCGGGGGCTGTTGGTATAGTCCTGGAGCAGGTCGACGTTGACATCGAATGAGACGACAAAAGCCTCGTCCTTCTTGCGGAGCACACGGGAGAGGAACTGGCCGCCGGCATCCTGCTCCATTTGGAGTACGCGGGATTGGCTATAAGAAGTGTCGAGCAGAATGCCCAGGGTGAGGGGCTGGTCGTTCTCGGCCACAAAGCTTTTGAGCTTCTGCGGCTCTTTATCTTCCGAGACGGTGCAGTCGCCCATGGTCATGTGGGGCACCAACTGGCCGTCCTTGCCCTTGACGGTGAAGAAGACATTCACCAGGTTGACGTTGACGCGAAACGTGGCTACGGATTCTTCCTCGGGAGCGGCGGGGGCATTGCTCACGGGGGGGGCGTCGGGCGAGGGGGCAAGCTGGGCCCATCCCGCCGCCGGCAGAATTGGCAGGGCAAGCAGCAAGGCGGCCATTCCCAAACGAATACGCATACTGTCAAATTAGACGAAGTTGCAGGGGAATGGGAAACGCGGATTCGGGCAAGGACAGGATTCGGATTTGGGACGCGGCGGACCCCCTATTCAGGACTGTTTCAACAGCGTCGGGCAACCACCGACGTTGTGGCGCGTCTGATACTCTGACGGGTGGAGTGCCATTGGCCGGTTGCCGGCTGGTGGAGTGTCCTTAGGGACGCGGCTAAATAGGGCGTTTTTTCTGAAAACGAGCGAGTGTTGCGACAATGTATAAAGGTTGTCGTTCTCGCCATCTCCATAGCAAAGCAGTCGGGAACCGGTTCTCCAACTTGGGAGCCTGTTTCACGATCATGTTGCGGGTGGACTATTTTCAGGGAACGCTACGGATTCGGTGCGGCATTTTAGGGAGGACGGAATACCTGTGAAGCTTGGTTTAAGTGCAATGGCGCTTGCAACATTCTTAGGCTTGAGTCTGGCGGCTCCTGCGCAACAACAACCCGCCATTCCCGACAATCCTGCGCCTCAGGCGCCGCCGCCGTTGTCGAACGTGAATGGTCCGATTACGCCAGGCAAGGGTGCCGGCGATACGCTGCCGGGGCCGAGTTCTTCTGCGGCATCGGCGGGCCAGCAGCCGGCTCCGACGACACCCAGCAGCAGCCAGCCTCCCGCCCAGGAGGGCAAGGATCAGGTGCAGACTGCGCCTCCCGAGATCCCGGAGGGGGGGGAGGGGTTTGAAAAGACCAGCACCCTGATCCGGCTGAATGTAAACTTTGTCGAAGTTCCGGTCACGGTAAAGGACTCGAAGGGCGTGCTGGTCCCCGGCTTGACCTATCGGAACTTTAAAATCTTCGAGAACGGCCAGCGCCAGCCGCTACGGCTGTTCACGGCAGATGCGTTTCCGCTGTCGATGGCCTTTGTGATCGACCAGAGCGTGACGGCCGATGTGATGGCCAAGGTGAACAACTCGCTGGCGGCAATTCAGGGCGCGTTGGCCCCTTACGACGAGATTGCGGTCTTCTCGTATAGCAATGGCGCGCAGAACCGCTCGGGCGGGTTTACCGGTGCGCAGAGTGCGCGCGTTCCCTACGTGCTTTCCATGACCAAGGAGACGGGCAGCGAGATGCTTCCGCCGGTCAACAGCGGCCCGCTGGCGGGATGCAACATCCGCGAAAACGGCAATTGCGTCGATCCTAACCTGCAACCGGGTCGCTCGGTCGGCGGTGGTCCTTTCATGACCATCCCCAAGGAAATCCACACTCTCAACGACGCGATTCTGGCCGCCGCGAAGGAGCTTTCTACCCGGCCCAAGGGCCGCCGCCGTATCATTTATGTCGTTTCGGACGGCAAGGAGTACGGCAGCAAGGCCACCTACCGCGACGTGCTGCGCTACCTCGAAACCAACGATATTACCGTCTACGGCACGCTGGTGGGCGACTCCGCACGCTGGGGCGAGGGTTATATCAGCCGACTTCATTTGCCCTTCACCATGTATGACAACCGGCTTGCCTCCTATACGCTGGCGACCGGCGGAACGCTGGACTCGGAGCGCGACTTGAACGGCATGGAACGAAGCTATTCCAGAATTGCCGAGGAAGCGCGGACACGGTATACGCTGGGCTATCTCAGCCACCAGCCGGTGATCGACGGCAAATTCCGCCCAATCGATGTCCGTGTAGATCGGCCAGGGTTGGAAGTGATCGCCAAGACCGGTTACTACCCCAACGCGCGAGACGCGCAGTAAGGTATTTTTTCTCTCAGTGTGCCGGGGCTTGCAAAAGTACCGCCAGCCCCGGCACGCGAAGCTTCCCTCCCCGTTCTTCCCTCCTTCGGTTTCGTTCCCCGCTCACTTTCATTCCGCTTAGAATGGCTGCATGTCCGCAACCGTCTCCGCGCTGTTTCGCATCGTGCATACAGTCTGTTCGCATGACTGCCCGGACTCCTGCGCTGTGCTGGTGACGGTAAACGAGGAGGGCCGCGCCGTAAAAGTGCAGGGCGACCCATCGCAGCCGGTAACGCAAGGATTTTTATGCGGCAAGGTAGCCAAATATCTCGACCGCGTTTACGCGCCGGGGCGGCTTCTTTATCCTCTGAAGCGCAAGGCCGGCGTGGCCAAAGGGCCGTTGGAACGCGGACGCGAACACGAAGCCTTTGAACGGATAAGCTGGGACGAGGCGCTGGAGGGGATTGCCGGGCGGCTGCAACGAATCAGCGACGAGTATGGCCCTGAATCGATTCTGCCTTATAGCTATGCGGGCACCATCGGCGTGCTGGGCTACGGATCGATGGACCGGCGATTCTTTCATCGTTTAGGTGCGAGCCAGTTGGACCGGACGATTTGCGCGGAGGCCGGCGGGGTGGCGTGGAACCTGGTCTACGGCAAAAAGTTCGGCACGCCTATCGAGGATTTCCGGCTGTCCAAGCTGATCGTGGCCTGGGGCGCGAATATTCACGGCAACAATATTCACCTGTGGCCGATGGTGGAGCAGGCACGGCGGAACGGCGCACGACTCATTGTGATCGACCCTTATCGGACGCGGACGGCGGCGCTGGCAGACTGGCATATCGCGATTCGGCCGGGCACCGATGGAGCGCTGGCGCTGGGACTGATGCATGTAATTTTGCGCGAAGGGCTGGAAGACCGGGCCTACATCGATGCGATGACCCACGGGTTCGACCGGCTCGCCGAGCGAGTGCGCGACTACACGCCGGAGCGGGTGGCGGCATGGACCGGCATGACAGCCGCCGAAGTGGAGCAACTGGCACGCGAATACGCCACCACGCGGCCCACCGCGCTACGGCTGAATTATGGAATGCAGCGCTCGGAGAATGGCGGGACGGCGGCGCGTGCCATCGCCATGCTGCCGGCGCTGACGGGGGCATGGAAACATCGCGGAGGAGGCGGGCAGCTCTCCACCTCGGGCGCTTTCCCGTGGGACAAGCAGGCAGTGGAGCGGCCGGATTTGGCGTTGGCCTCCCCGCTGGGCCGGCTGGCGCGGGTGGTGAATATGTCCGCGCTGGGGCAGGCGCTGACGGAGCTGGGCCAGAGTCCCGACGCGAAGGCTGAAGATGGCCCGGCGGTGCACGCTCTGTTTGTCTACAATTCAAACCCCGGCGCTGTGGCTCCCAACCAAAATGCCGTGCGGCGCGGAATGGAGCGACCAGACCTGTTTACCGTGGTTCACGATCTATTTTTTACCGATACGACGGATTATGCCGACTACATTTTGCCGGCGACGACGTTTTTGGAACATACCGATATTCAGGGCGCATACGGGCACTATTTTGTGCAGCTTTCGCAGCAAGCCATCGAGGCTCCGGGCGAGGCTCGGCAAAATGTGTGGCTGTTTGGCCAGCTTGCGCAGCGGATGGGGTTCACCGAAGAGTGTTTTCGAGACACGGCAGAGGACATCATCCGGCAGGCGCTGGCGATTGGAGCGGATGGCCACTCGACCAACGCCGGCATGGAGCACATCACGCTGGAGGACTTGAAAGAGCAGGGACATATCCCGCTCAGCTTCCATCGTGATCCCGAGAAACAGCCTTTTTTGCCTTATACGGCGGGGCCATTTGCCACTCCTTCGGGCAAGATCGAATTTGCTTCGGAGACGCTGGCCGCGCAGGGGCTCGATCCGCTTCCGGGCTTCGTTCCACCGACGGAATCGCGCTGGGGCGTGGCGGCGAAACGGTTTCCGCTGGAGTTTCTGAGCCGCAAGTCGGACAATTACATGAACTCGACATTCGCCAATCTGGACGGGCACCGCAAGATGGAGGCGCGCACCAGCCAGCGGCTGGAAATGCACGCCGAGGACGCCAGGGCGCGAGGCATCGCTGACGGGGACGCGGTGCGTATTTTCAACGAGCGCGGATCGCTGAAGCTGACGGCGCTGGTGAACGGCAGCGTGCCGGCCGGGGTGGTGGCGGCCCACATGGATTGGGCTAAGCTCAGCCCGGACGGCGCGAACGTCAACGCCCTCACCAGCGAGCGGTTGACCGATCTGGGCGCAGCGGCTACGTTCTATTCGACGCTGGTGGAAGTAGCGAAGGCGTAGGCTGGCTGCATTCTCACGGACGGAACGGGTAAACAGCGAAGCGGTGACAGAGGGCAACGGCTTGTTTTTCTTTGAAGCAGTTCCCTACCGGGAAAAAATTTCCTGACTGCTGGCCATAACAGTACCTTCAGTGACTAAAATCGCCCGTACCAGAAAGTTCCAGTTGTTCTGATCGTGATTTCGCGCCGATTGGAGTTACACGCAGGCCACTTAGGATGCGTACGGAACAATGCAGGAAATTGTAATCGAAATCGTGCTCCTGACTCTGCTGGCCTTCCTCTTCGGGGCCGTCTCGTGGCTGCGGCCCGACGACCGCTTGAGGTGCTGGATCGCGGGCTGGCTCTGCGTTCTGGCTCACTTCTGCAGCCAGTTATGGCAGCCCTCCGCCGTTCTGTGGCGCAGTGTGCAGGCATGTCTGGTGGTGGATACGCTTGCCATTGCCGGAATTTTCTTTGTCGTTTCCACGATGATTCTGACGGAAGGCCGCAGGGTGGCCCTGCGTTTATGGATCGTCATCACGATTCCGACGCTCACCTGTCTAAGTCTCGCAGCGGTTGGGTTTGAGAATGCCTGGGTGCTGTCGGCAGCAGTCGTCGTGCGGCAAGCGGCGGCCATTTGGATGGCCGCAAGAGCACGGCCGCATCGCGCGCCGACTGCCGCGTTCGTTATCCCGATCTGCGTGGCCGCGGGCGGTTGGATGCTTTACTGCACGCTGCACGGTCGAGCCGAGGGACTGATCTGGGCTCTGCTGGCAGATCTCTATCTCGTGGCCGCGATCGATTTTTGGAACAACGGCTGGGAGCGGACGGTGGCGCTGAAGACCATCGTGGTGGGCCAGATCGGCTGGGCTACCGTTTTCCCGCTGGACTACTTTTTTCAGCAGCTTTGGCCCGAAGCTTTTGTCGATAACGACTTCTGGAATATTCCCAAATCGTGCGTGGCCGCGGGCATGATCCTGATGGTGCTGGAAGAAGACGCGCGCGCGTCACGCGCCCTGACCGACGAATACCGTCTGCTGTTCGAGAACAATCCACATGCTCTTTGGATCTTCGAACTGGAGACACTGCGGCTTCTGAATGTGAATCAGGCCGCACTGGACCTGCATGGCTACACGCGCGAAGAATTTCTGCGATTGACACTGACCGATATCCTGCATCCGGACGTCCTTCCCAAGGCATTCAGAAACATGAAATTGGCGCAGCCGATTTCCAGCACGCCTTCGCGGCACATTCGCAAAGACGGCACCATCGTGCCGATGGACATTACGTCCCATATCATCGTGTTTCAAGGCAAGCGGTGCTGTTTTGCACTGGCCCTGGATGTGACGGAACGCGAGGCGCTGCAGGACCAACTCGTACACCAGGCGCAGCATGATGCGCTCACCGGGCTCTCGAACCGCATGTCATTCGAAGAGCGTTTGACCGAGGCCGTAGAGCGGGCAGCAAAGTCCGAAGAAAAGCTCGCCGTGCTGTGCATGGATATTTGCCGCTTCAAGCGCATCAACGATATTTATGGACCGCGCATCGGGGATAAGTGCATTCAGCACGTCGCCGGCATTCTCAGTTCCCACGTACGTTCGATGGACATCATTGCCCGGACGGGCGGGGATGAATTCGCGATCGTTCTTACCGGAATCCGGAGCGCGATCGCGGCAGAGCAGACCGCCAACGATTTAAGAGCGGTGTTCGCGGCACCACTGTTCATTGAGGGCTACAAGATCCAATTTTGCTTCAGCGTGGGGTTGGCCGTTTGTCCCGACGATGGCACCGATACCGTGGCCTTGTGGCGGGGGGCCGAGAGCGCTCTGCGCCGCGCCCAGGCCGCGGGCGGCGGACAGACCATCTGGTTGTCACCGGAACTCAGCAAAGCCGCCGAAGAGCAGATCGAGATCGAAGCATATATACGGCTGCAGCTCGAAGAGGGCGGATTTTACCTGGCCTATCAACCACTCTATGGATTCGATGGAAAGATACATGCGCTGGAGGCCCTGCTGCGCCTCACGCATCCGCACCGTGGACCCGTTGGACCGGATAAGTTCATCCCTATCGCAGAGGAGACGGGCTTGATTATCCCTCTGGGGCAATGGGTGATCGAGGAAGTTTGCCGTCAACTGCAGTGTTGGCAGAAGCAGGGCATGATGCTGGTGCCCGTCGCCATCAACGTCTCCGCCCTGCAACTGATGCATGTGGACTTTGCCCAGCGGTTGATTGACACTCTTCGGCATGGCGCCGTCGATCCCCAGTGGATCCATCTCGAAATCACAGAGACCGCAGCCATGCGCAACCTGGCTGAAGTCACGGATCAGATGGCTGCGATCTCCGCCCTGGGAATCGCATTTTCCATCGACGATTTCGGCACCGGGCACTCCTCGCTGGGCCGGCTGCACCAGTTACCGATTGCCGAACTCAAGATCGACCGTTCGTTTATCGAGCAGCTTTGCGGACAAGGCGGCACCTACACGATTGTGCAGGCTATTCTTTCGATGGCCCACGCGCTCGGCCATCGAGTTGTGGCTGAGGGGGTCGAAACAGCAAGTCAGTTAGCTTGCCTGCGCGATCTGCATTGCGACCTGCTGCAGGGCTATCTGCTGTCGTGTCCCGTGCCACCCGACCGAATCCCTACCCTGGTCGAGGCCGCTCATCCGGCATTTGCCCAAGCCGCCCCCGTGCATTGCGATTCTGGCTTACCGCCGGATGAATTCTCGGAGAAAACGGTAAGTGCGAGTTAGAGCATTCGAATGCTATCGCAGGGCCGCTACTTTGCCGACAACGTTACTTCGATAAAATCGAGAGCAGCAGGATCGGTCTTGTCGGGGATTCCCTCGACACGCAGCACGTCGCCGGGTTTGAGATCCACGCTGCGGATCGTGTGACGGGTGGAGTTATCGCCGTGAGGGCGTGTGGAAGGCAAGAGGGCGCCGGCTGCCCAACTGCCCGCCGGTTGTCCGTTGATTGCGAAGGAGAATCGAGCCACGCCGCCTTGCAGATCGAAATATTGGATCGCGACATCGAAGCGGCCTGCTGCGCCGGAATAGGTCCACTCGGCGGAGCAGGGCTGCGGATCGATGTTCGTAATCGAGCACGAAACGGCTTTGCCACGCGAAGCATCTTCCCACGGGTTGAGGTCGATCATCTTGTAGCCGCTCAGGCGGGCATCTTCGGCTTCCAGACGGCCGGGGAAATGGCCGGCGCGGCCCTGGGCATCGGGAATACCGCTGAGCTTGAAAAAATATTGGACGATGGCATCGCGCCAGACCATGGCGTGGCCGGCCTGATAGGCAAGACGCGCTTGCACATCGTCATAAAGCCTGGGATCGATGTGGCCTTTGAGAGCAGCCCACTCCTCGATAAAGTGCGTGGCCTGCGCCGCTCCGTCATAGTGGCTGTCGTAGATGTGCTGGATGACGGTTTTACCGGAATGGAGCCGGTACGTATAAGGCACATGGTGGAAGAAGAGCAAAAGCTCATCCGGAGTGGTGGCGGCAGACTCATAGATTTTGGCGAGCTGGGGCGGATACTGACCGGCGTAGCCTGTGCCGGTGGCGATCGTGCGGTCCATGCCGACGCCTTCGTGATCGGCGCGGTGCCATTGTCCCCAGCCGTTGTTTTCACTGGATTCGATGTTGGGGCCGTAATGGGTGCCGGTAATGTCGGTAAGGGTCTGCATGCCGAGAGGGCCGGTGTAGTTTTCGTACGTCGGCCAGGACTGCATCAGCAGGGTTACGACGGTGTGCAGATCTTGCGCACCGAAGCTTCCGTGGGAGCCGGCGCCGAATGTCTGGCGGGCCCACTCGGCGGCGATCTGCGCAGGGTCGAGTTCGGGGTTCCAGGCAAGGCGGCCGAATGAGTAGAGATTGGCCATGGCCAGCGGCGAGCCCAGCCATGCATCGCGGCCGATACCCGCCACGCCGACCATGCCGCCCAAGGGCTGATGAAAGGCTTTGCCGGCAAGAATATCCTTCACCGGAGTGGAACGGTTCTGAGCACGTAGATCGGTATCGAGCACCATCTTCCACATGGGGGCGAGATAAACCAGGTGGCGCTGCTGGCCTGTGTATTCCTGCGTGATTTGCAATTCCATGGCCTGGCTGGTGTGAGGGAGGCCGGCAAACAGAGGGGACACAGGCTCGCGGGCCTGAAAGTCGATGGGGCCTTCCTTCGTCTGGACGATGACGTTCGCGGCAAACTTGCCGTCGAGGGGATGGAAGATGTCATAGGCGGCGCGGGCACGGTCGGCCTTGGGGTCGTGCCAGTCGAGATGATGGTTATAGACGAAGCCGCGATAGAGCACCACTCCCCCATGCGGTTGCAGAGCGCCGGCGAGCAGGTTGGCCGCATCGGCGGGCGTGCGGCCATAGCTGGCAGGGCCGGGCTGCCCCTCGGAGTCGGCTTTGACGGTAAAGCCGGCGAAGTCGGGGATGAGCGTGTAGATTTCGTCCACCTTGGCCGCCCACCAAGCGCGCACCGCCGGATCGAGCGGGTCATAGCTGCTGAGGCCGCCGATCTTCTGAGGACTGGCGATCGCTACGCTCATGGCGAGACGCACTCCCCAAGGGCGCATGGCGTCGGCGACGCGGGCCAGTTGCTTCAGATGGTCGGAGTCGAGCAGTTGTGGGGCGGCATTGACATTGTTGACGTTGCATCCGTTGATGCCGATGGAGGCCAGCAGGCGCGCATACTCGGCCACCGGGGCCAGATCCTGACGAACATTGCCGCCCTCAAAGAAGATCGAGGGACCGGCATAGCCGCGCTCGATAGAGCCGTTGGGATTATCCCACTCGTCGACCCAGCGAATGGACAGCGCGGGATGCTCGCGAACGTCGAGGTGAGCGAGCGACTGCGTTGCGGCATCGGCAGGGCCCGGACCGGCTGCGAGGCGGCGGAGCAGGTCGAAGGCGCCATAGAGGGTGCCATACTCGTCCGCGCCGACTATGAAAAAGCGAGATTGGCCGCCGGTGCCGGTCCGCGTGAGCCAGTAACCGTCGGGGCCCAGGTCGCCGGGTACGGATAATTTGGGATAAGCCTGGTGCACTTCTTTCGTTGTGCCCACGATGACTTCAGCAGCGCCACTGCTCGGCCCCGCTGCAGCCGAGGATGAAATGCCACGCTGTAATTCCCGGATGGCCGTCTGTTCCAGAGCGGCAGGGCCCAATGCGCGAATATGAAGAGATGTAGGTTCCGAACCATGGCTGGCGGGAGAACGTAGCCAAGCCTGATCGGCCGTTTGTGCTCCTAATGCCGCGCCTGCCGCGAGAGCCATTATGCCCGCGAACCCCTTGAAGAAATCGATTTTCCTCTGGAACACCTGGAGCCTCCTGCCGAATCACCGTACCGTTCTATCACGTTCGCTGGACACTTTGCGTGAGCAGACGCCTACGGGCGACAAGAAAAAGGACCTGCAGCTTGAAACTGGCTGCAGGTCCTTATTGATTACCAAACTCGTTTACCGAAGTTGTTTTCTTTTGCCCCAGGTTCGCGGTTACTTGACCGTCAACACCATGGAGATAGGCTGCGTTGTGGCGGTAACTCCGTTGCTTGTCTGAGCCGTAATCGTGACCGTATAGGTGCCGGCCGGGGTAGGAAGCACGGGCGGTGGGCCGTGATTGAAATAGTTGTAGCGGGGACTGCAGGCCGTCGTCCCCAGCAAGGTCACCAAGCCAACCAAGGCGAGCAGCGAGAGCCGGTTCAACCAGCGACGCCGACGACCTCCCCAGGCAAGCCCGGCTAAAGCAAGCGCCCCGGGGAACAAGAATGCCCAAGCAATAGGGCTGGCAGACGGAGGGTTTTGAAGCTTTCCGACCGTGGGGGGGGTGGGGTTCGACCCGGCCTGGGTGGTGAGAACCATCGAACTGGTGACTGGCGTGGTGGCGTTGGGCAGAATCTCGACGTTCTCAGGGGTGAATGTGCAGGACGTCTGGTCAGGAAGGCCGGAGCAGGAGAGCGTCACAAACATCGGGGCCGTCAGATTTTCAGCGTTCTGCGGTGTGAGCGACGCGGTGGCCGTGCCCGTCTGCCCGGCAGTGAGAGTCATTGTCGTGGGGTTGAGCGAAAGCTGAAAACCGGGAGTCGCGGAAACCTGGGCTTGCACCGTTGCCGCCTCGGAAACGGAGGCTTGGTGCGCCACGTCGCCGACATAGGAAGCGGCCAGAGAATGGCTACCGGCGGGAAGAGCAAGTACGAGCGTAGCCTGGCCATCGGCATTCAGCGCCGCTCCGGCGATTTGCTTTCCTTGATCGGTAATGACGATGGGGCCAGTGGCCGGCAGTCCGTCAGCGCCGGTAACGGTGGCTGCCACAGTGGCTTGAGTGCGGCCTGCCTTGTCGTGGGTTTCCACGGTCAGCGTGGTCTGCGTACCCACGGGTTGTGAATTGTCCGCGGCAAGCGCCATCGCGGGCATCGCGAGCATGATACTGAGTCCCGCAACCATTTCAAGCCGCAGACCGCGGCAGATCATACGTCTCACGTGCACCAACTCCAATACTGAAGAAAAAATCGTGTGTCGCCCGTTTGTGGCAGCGTAGAACAATTGTATCCGGCGCGGGTGCGCCGGAGCCATTTCCTTGACCTTTTCACCGGCGGCTCTGCACACCGGACTGGCTTTCGGCGGGTCGCCCAGGTTTTTTTGTTGCGAGCCGGGAGGACAACGCTCTTTCGCCGGGTCCCTGCTTCTTTGGACGCAATGAAAGAAAGAATGGCACGTACGGACGGCAACCCGGACGCGAGTTTCTCTGCAAGAGCACTCCGCCGCAAGCGGCGAGGGCAAGCTCGACCGTCACCGTGGCCAATTTTGCGGGTGTGGCGAGGCGGATCAGGATTCTACAATAGGGCAGCATGATCGCTCATCTGCGCGGAAAGCTTATCCATAAACAACCCGGTCAGGCCATTGTCGATGCCGGCGGGGTGGGCTACGACGTGACCATCTCGGTGCCTACGTTTACGGCGCTGCCTTCCGTCGGCGCCGAGGCCTCGCTGCATATTTACACCGTGGTGCGCGAGGACCAGATTGCCCTGTTCGGCTTCTTGGAGCGCGAGGAGAAGCGGCTGTTCGAGCGGCTGATTACCGTCTCCGGGGTAGGGCCGAAGCTGGCCATCACCATTTTGAGCGGCCTTTCTTCAGAACGCACGGTGCAAGCCATTCGCGGGCAGGATCATGCGCAGCTTGTGCGCATTCCCGGCGTGGGCAAAAAGCTGGCCGAACGCCTGGTGGTGGAATTGAAAGACAAGCTGGACGACTTTGCCGTAGTTCCGGCGCAGGCCGCCGTGCAAGGGCCGGCTGTGGACGATGTGCTGTCGGCGCTGGTCAACCTTGGCTATCAACGGCCTGCCGCCGAGAAAGCGATCGAACAGGCGATCACCAAAGAAAAGACGCTTGCCGGCGATTTCGATGGGTTGTTCCGCGGCGCGTTGAAGGTGATCCGGTAAACTCGTGTTGAACATGCCTCGCACTGCTAAATCGACCACCGACACAACGCTCCCGTATTTTCGCCCAGAAGCCCTGACTTTTTTGCGCAACCTGGCCCGCAACAACGACCGCGAATGGTTCACGCCGCGCAAGTCCATTTTTGAGGCGCAATTGAAAGAGCCGATGCTGGCCATCGTTCGCAAGGTGACCGACGCAATGGTCACGTTTGCGCCCGACCATGTGCGGCCCGCTGAGAAATCGCTGTTCCGCATCTATCGCGACACCCGCTTCAGCAACAACAAGCTGCCCTATAAGACGCACGTGGCCGCCTGGTGGTCGCACCAGGGCTTCGGCAAAACGTCCGGGGCCGGTTACTACTTCCACGTCAGCGCGAAAGAAGTTGTGATCGCCGCCGGAGCCTACATGCCGGAAAAGGATCAACTGGCCGCGATTCGCATGTGGCTGCTGGAACACCATGCGGAGTTTCGCAAGCTGCTGCAAAGACCCGCAGTGCGAAAGACCTTCACTGAATTCGAGGGAAACGCGCTCACGCGCCCACCGAAAGGATTTCCCAAGGACCACCCGGCTTTGGATCTGGTGCGGTGTCGGCAATGGGGCCTGAGCATGACCCTGCCGGCCGCAACGGCTCTCGAGCCCAACTTTGCCGCGACGCTGATCCGATCATTCAAGTTGGCGACTCCGTTGGTGAATGCGCTAAATACACCGTTGGAAGCGGCTCTTGCCCCACGCAGGAGGGTGCTTTTCGGTTTGCACTAAAGAAGGTGCGCCGACCTCTGTGGTGCAATGTCCAAGGCTGCGAAAACAGGGGAAAACCCTAAATATCCGGTAAAAATAGCTAAAAATGGCACAAAAACCTAAGAAAATTGTGGAAATCGATCTTTAGCCATTGACTTTACCCGGTCAGAAGCCGCATTGTAACCAACGACAGGGTTCTCGGACCCGCATGAATACAGGGGTTTCGTGCAAATGTTGCCTCAGTCGCACTCCCCCCATGCGGTACGCGTTACGCGGCGGAACCCGGCAACATCGGCTGCCCAAGGGCATGCCCAGAAGGAGAAACATATATGGCAACTGGACTGACAAAGACCGCCCTCACGCGGCTCCTGGCGGAGAAGCTGGAAATCACCAACAAGCAATCCGCAGCTTTTCTTGACCTGCTGGCCGAAACTGCCATCAAGGAAACCAAGAAGAACGGTGTCTTCGTGATCCCCGGCATCGGCCGGCTCGTGAAGGCAGAGCGCAAGGCCCGCATCGGCCGCAACCCCCAGACCGGCGCAGCCATCAAGATCAAGGCCAAGACGGTGGTCAAGTTCCGCGTGGCCAAGGCCGCCAAGGACGTGATCGCCCCCACCAAGAAGTAGTTTTTGGACGGCGGATCAAAGGGGGAGAGGCAACGTGCTCTTCCCTTTTTTCGCAGAATTGCGGAACGCCGGACAGCCGCAAAAATCAATTGTTAATTTATTCAATCCGTCGACAGCCTTGCGCCATCAAAAATGAGGAATGTTCTCTGTCTCCTCAGTAACGGACCGGTCGGCTTCTCCCGAAGCCCCTGCTGTGGGTATGCCGGTTTTGTCGATCCTGCGTTTTGAAGGGCTGATCGTCGCAGTGATCAGTGCCGCAATTTATATGAAGCTTGGCGCCAGTTGGTGGCTCTTCTCCTTTGCATGGCTCGCCCCCGATCTCTCGATGCTGGCTTATCTCGCAGGGCCCGGCTTTGGATCTCGAATCTACAATGCATTCCACTCCTATGTGCCCGCTGGAACCATGGCGGCGATGGCCTTGTTGCTCCATGCGCCGGTGCTGCTGCCTTTCGCGCTGATCTGGATCAACCACATCGGTGTCGACCGGTTGCTGGGCTACGGACTCAAATATCCGGCAGGCTTCGAGTGGACACATCTGGGCAGAACGAAGCGTGAGCCCAGCGGATCTATTCAGCCAAGCGAGCCTCGTGCCGCGTTTCAGGTGTCAGCGCCTGCACCACCAGTGACAGCCCAAAGCTGACGATCACGGCTCTGACCATGAACCTGTTGTCGTAGCTCCACGAAAGACCAGCCAAGATCGCAAACACGCCGATAGGGTTCAGCTCAGATAGCACGGAGTGGAGCCAGAGCGGTTTGCCGCTGCTTTGCGGCGAGCGAATCAAGGTGCCAAGGCGAAGATGGGGCAGGATACGCGGCACCGTTCGTCGATAGATCTGATAGGGCTCCCCGAGGCGACCAGCTAGAAACGCTTCCTCACCGAGAATCAGCCGCCACAAAAATACCGTGAGCAGCACCATTGCGAACAATGCGCCGGTGGCGGACATGATGAAAGACATCGCAGCTATCATGCACCATGAGCCAAGATAAAGCGGGTTGCGCATATAACGATAGGGACCATTCGCCATGACCGGCCCCGCCTTCATCTCACGGTGATTGACTGTGCCGGTTCCCATATAAGCAGTGCCCCAGACGCGTAGCACGGCACCTAATGCGGCCATCGCCGAGGCAAAGACAATGACCACAGAGATGGCCTCGCTGAACCGCAGCAGACCCATGCGGCTAAGTTCGAGGGCCAGCCACTCCAGCAATGAAATGCGGCGGCCCATACCAAGCGTCTCGATCCATGGGGACCAAAAGCCGAGAGTGATGATGAACGTAATGATGACAACCCGCAAACGAAACTCGATGGCAGTTGCACGCATTCGCCGCTCCCTGTGGCCGGAATGTAGCATCCGGGCCGCTCCGATTTATTCAAGCTAATCGAAAGCGGGACAGGATTGCACGCTCTTCCCGATGAAGCGTTGAAAATTGAAAGAGAGAGCCGTGAGCAGAGACTGAAGGGCAGCCTCGCCCACAATCGCTTGCCAAGCCTCTACACTGGTCCAAGGCCATGACGGATACCAATACAACAACGGCGGACACTATCGCCGCGATCTCGACCCCACCGGGCCGGGGAGGCATCGGCATCGTGCGGCTAAGCGGGCCCGAAGCGGCATCGATTGCCGCGCAATTGGTGCACCTGCGCCAGCCGCTGGAACACGCACGCGCACGCCTGGCAGATGTACTGGACGACGCGGAAGAACCGGGTGAAAGCCGCATCGACGAGGCTCTGGTTACATTCTTCGCCGGGCCCAACTCCTACACGGCTGAAGATCTGGTGGAGATTGCCGCGCACGGTTCGCCCGTGGTGTTGGACATGCTGTTGCGGCGAGCGCTGCATCTGGGCGCAAGGCTGGCCGAGCCGGGCGAGTTTACGCAAAGGGCCTTTCTGGCCGGGCGGCTCGATCTCACGCAGGCGGAGGCCGTCCGCGATCTGATTGATGCGCAGACCCTCACCCAGGCGCGCCAAGCAGCCAGCCAGATGGGCGGATCTCTCAGCAGGCGCGTGGCTCCGGCGAAGCAGTCGCTGGTCGAACTGATCGCCCTGCTTGAGGCCGGCATCGATTTTGCAGAAGACGATGTGGATGTCACTCCCGAGGCCGAGATTCGGCGGCGCATCGCTGCGCTTACTCCATCTCTCGCCGCATTGGAAGCTTCGTTTGCCCGCGGCCGCATCGTGCACGATGGCATGACACTAGCCATTGTAGGGCGCCCCAACGCAGGCAAGAGTTCCCTCTTCAATCGGCTTGTGGAGCGCGACCGCGCCATTGTGACTGCGACGCCGGGCACCACGCGCGACCTGGTAACCGAGCGCATTTCCCTGGACGGCATTCCGTTGGAACTGGTGGATACGGCCGGTCTGCGCGAAGGCCGTGAGGAGGCGGAACAATTGGGCATTGCCCGCAGCCGGGAAGCACTGGCCGATGCGGCGCTGGTGCTGATCGTGCTGGACGCAACCCAGCCTCTCAACGATGAAGAGCGCCGCCTGCTTGCCGCCGTTCAGGACCGTCCGACAGTAGTTGCCGTCAACAAGAGCGATCTGACCAAAAACAAATGCCTAGCGGCGGATGCTTCGGAGTTGAACAACTTTCCCTCATTGCCGACCTCCGCACTCACCGGGAAAGGCATTCCGGCACTGCGTGAGCGGATTCTGGCGTTGGCAACAGGCGGAGCCGCCGCCGAGCCGGGCATGTTGACGAATCTGCGTCATCACCGCGCCATTACTACGACCCTTGCGGCTTTAGGGGATGCGGAACAAGCCAACGCCACGGGTATTCCTCACGAGATGATCCTGCTGGACCTCTACCGCGCGTTATGGGCTTTGGACTCTCTCACCGGCCAAACGACTGCGGACGATATCCTGAATCTGATTTTTTCCACCTTCTGCATCGGAAAATAAATCGCCGTTCGCGGGGTTCCGCAATTGTCCATGATGTTAAAACAATTACTTTATTATGAATAATATAGTGTTCTGCTTGGTTCGAACACATTCTAGGACTTCCGGCCCATTTTTAGTCTCCATTTAGACTCCAGGCCGGATGTATACTCGATTTACAATTCTGGAGACTAATAATGGGCTTAACTGATAGAGAAATAAGCGCATTGAAGCCATCGATCAAACGCTACGTCAAGCGGGTCGAAAGAGGACTGCTAATTGAAGTAAATCCAAGCGGCGGGATGAGCTGGATATTCAAGTACACCATCAACGGCAAGCAGGACAAACTCGTCATGGGGCGGTACCCAGATCTCACTTTGAAGAAAGCGCGGGAGATGCGCGACAAGCTGGCCGCGCAGGTTGCGGAGGGAAAATCACCTGCGGAAGATAAGCGGCAGCTTCGCCAAGCGAGCGTCGCTGATTCAAAGGTAGTGACAGTGAGGGAATTTGGTCAGCGCTATTACGACGAACAGGTTGCAAAGAACTGGAAAGATCCGAGCGGCGAGCTCCGCTACCTAGAGAAGGATTTGTACCCTGCTTTGGGAGATCGGCCTCTCAAGGACATCACCGCACTCGACATTCAATCAGTGGTATATCCAAAGCGAGATGGCGGGCACCCGTCGGCTGCAATCTGCTTGCGAAACACGATCAAGCGCATGTACGACTACGCGGTGGAGTTGCAACTCGCGGCAATGAACCCGGCAGCGATGGTGGCCACTCGATACATCGGTAAGGCGACGCGGCGTAGCCGGTATCTACCTCCCAAGGAGATACGCGAGTACCTCCACGTCATCTACCGGAGTAACATCCGCCGTCAGTTCAAACTCGCCCTCCACATCCTTCTCCTAACGCTGGCGAGGAAGTCCATGATCCTGCTTGCAAATTGGGACGAAATAGATTTTTCGACCGGCGAGTGGACGATTCCGAAAGAGCACATGAAGGGGAAGAAGGGCGAGGAGCACGAGCATACCGTTTATATGTCGGTGCAGGTAGCGGCGATGTTCCGCGAATTGAAAGCGCTTGCTGGAGGTTCCCGGTTCGTCCTGCCTGGACGGGGCAAGCTAAACCAACCATTCGCAAAAAACGCGCTAAACCAGGCACTCGAAGGCTTGACGTTCGACATGGAGCCTTTCACCATTCACGACCAGCGACGGACGGCGTCGACCCTGCTCAACGAGAATGCCTCGGAGAATGGCTGGTCCAGAGACGTAATTGAAAAGGCTTTAAGCCATGAAAAAGGCGGCATTGCCGGCATCTACAATCGTGCGGAATATGCGAAGCAGCGGACAGGGATGCTGCAATGGTGGGCGAATTACGTCGACTCGATTATCACTGAGTCTGAGGTGGTCGCCGGCAATTTCCGGCGCCATTAGCTAGCCGCGTTTTCGGCGTTGACCTTGCTCGGTGGCATCGAAGAGATGTAAGGGTCGGTGAAATGGAGGACTCAGAGGCGCCTCAGCAGAAAAGGTAAGAACTAAGCAAAGATATGTTCTGGGACCACTGCCCTAAAATCTTTGCTTCTCCGACAATAGTGGTGATGCTAGACCTCCACAGTATGTCGGCGGACCCGAATCCGAGAACGATTCTACGGATCGAGGAGGTCTTGCATCGAACGGGCCTCAAACGAACGATGCTGTACGACTTGATCGGGAAGGAACTGTTCCCTCAGCAAATATCGTTAGGTGCCCGCGCAGTCGGATGGTATCGAGAAAAAGTTGAGGAATGGATCGGGAGCCGTGATTCAGGAAAGCGCGAGCCCCGACGGTCTGACCAAGTTGTCACCGATGGAAAAGCAATGACGTTAGCGCCTGAGGAACCTAATCGAGGTGTCGAGAAAACGACAACACTTAGGTCGGGTGTATTGAAGCACCCCAAAGATCGCGCCAGAACTTCTTCCACTTTCCAAAAGGCTGCCGCCACCAAAGCCGCATCTGCGCCAACGTTGAAGGCGACGGGCGATAAAGCCGTGGCGATCAATGAAGCCGAGGAGTTGCAACTTTTACGTGATGAGAACGCCCGCTTGAAGCGACTGGTTGGTGATTTGGTGTTGAAAAACGACCAGCTACTCTCGGCCTGTAAAAGCAGTGGTGCGACCTCGTAGAGCCCTGGCTGGCCGCCGAATTCACGACACGGTAAGGAACACACTCGCTCAAGGGAGCTGTGTTCAAGCGACCCAATTGGTACCCAGCACGACCCGACGAATCCTCTTGAATGGGGATTTCTGCACGGAAGCGCTTGTCACGGTCGCTTGCTGATTCCAGAAACGAGCTGCGAAATCCAGAGCGGCTTCCTTGACCGGTCTCTATCCTGCATTATTCATGAACGCACAACGAACGGCGTTGTGGCCGGCACGAGATTGTCGAGAACGATGGTGACGGCGTAGTTTGTTGCAGCCACGGGCGCCGACGAACCTGGTTTGGGTTTGACGGAGGCGCAGCAGCGGTTTCGTGACAGGGCAACACGCGGAACTGGTTGGCCCAAAAGCGACTGCAACTGGTGCGGTCGATCTCCATGGCATGCAGTTCTTTGATCCTGTTCTGTCGGGTAAGGGACTGGCGCGGTATCTGAACCTCAATCCGTTTCCAGCCCCTCCCCATAAGAACTGTGCATGAAGTTTTCCCTCACACAACTCACCCAGCAAGCTTCACTGAAAGGGTTATGTGTCGCTCATGACCAGCGCTATCTCGGAATTAGTGACCTTGCCCCCCTTCTCCCTGTTCCTGCATGCGGCATATTGTCTTGATACGAGTTGACATGGTATGAAGTGACAACTCATAATTGAAAGTCAAGAATACGGTGCTGCCATGACCATCAAACCTGATCCCTTTTATGATCGGACGCTCGAACTCGCAGCCCTGGATCGCGCATGGAAGCGCCGTGGGGCCGGTGGACAGATGCTGCTCCTTTACGGGCGCAGGCGGTTGGGGAAGACATTCCTCTTGCAGCGCTACTTCACGGCAGGTTTTGGCGGAAACGAGCTGGAAAAGCCCCACTGCTATTTTCTGGCGGAACAGTCTACCGCCGTCACACAGCGGCTTACCCTGGCCCGTCAACTAATCGCAGCCCTGCCTTCCGAGGGTGGTGTTGCCGCTGAGGAAATTGCCGTTTCCTGGAACGCTCTACTTCGCTACGCCTCACAGCAGGCTCAGTCACGGAAAAAAACAGCGGGCCGGTTTGCTCTGATCCTCGATGAATTTCCTTATTTGGTTGCCCAAACTCCAGAGTTGCCTTCCATCCTGCAAGCATGGTGGGACCGCGAGGGCGTGCATTCCCCGCTTTTTGTGGTTCTATGCGGTTCCCAACTCTCGGCGATGGCTGCTCTAGGGCAAGAGAGCGCTCCTCTGTTTGGGCGCTTCAATGCTGGAATCTTCCACCTCGATCCGCTTCATTACGAAGACGTGGCAGCCTTCTACGCCAACAGTCCTGCGTATGGCGTGGTCGAGAAGCTGCTGATGTATGGTGTCTTCGGTGGAACGCCGCGTTACCACGCGCTGGTAGATACGTCGCACCCTCCAGCCGAGGAGATTGTGACGCTTCTCATGCAGCCCCGCGCAATCCTCGAAAACGAGGTACGGTTCCTGCTGGGCAGCGAACAAATCCGCGACCCGGCTCCCTACAATGCGATCCTGGCGGCTATTGCCAGTGGCGAAACGAAATTTAATCGTATTCAGCAGTTGATCGGCGTGGAGCGTGGAGCGCTTTCGGCCTCCCTGCGCACGTTGCTGGAGTTGGGTTGGATTCGGCGCGAGCTTCCTTTTGGCGAGCGCTCCGACCGCAGGGCAATCTATCGTGTCGCCGATCCTTTTCTGACATTTTGGTATCGCTTTGTTGCGCCGTTGTCTAGCGCCTTGCAATTCTCAGACCCCGCTACGGTTTACGCGGCACAGGTAGCACCACGACTGGCCGATTACATGGGCTGGTCGGTATTCGAGGAAATCTGCGGCCAGTGGCTACAACGGAATGCGCAGCCGCGCTTGGGTCTCAGTGTGCGCGAGATGGCGCGCTACTGGAGCCGCGATGGCCGTACAGAAATCGATCTCATGGCGGAACTCGACGACGGTACTTTTCTCTTCGGAGAGTGCAAGTGGCGCACAGAGCGCGTTACGCGCCTTAGCGACCTGAGTGCCTTACAAGCTAAGGTCGCCAGCCTACCTGAGGCGCGATGGCGAGACAAGTCAAGCTACATTCTCTTCGCCTTGGGTGGCTTCTCTCCCGAGCTTCAACAGCTTTCCGCTGACCCTGCCGAACGGCTCTTCCTAATCAAAGATACGGATATGCTTCATCCGCATCAATGAGGAAACAGGGCGCGGATCGAGCGCAACCTGCCTACCTGGGTTCGATAGCTGTCCCCACCATCGCTGCTATTCCTGTGCCCTGGATTCGGATCTGATCGCACCACCGAACCATCGATCACAATACCGCTCTTTTCTGGCTGCATGTTGCCGCCAGCGCGCGATTTCTGCCAGTCTCGATGCCTTCGTTACTGGACAGTCACCATCGCTGTGCCCGTTGCGCTCACGCCGGCTGAGGTGCCGATGATTGTGATGACATATGCCCCTGCCTGTGTGCCAGATTCGGCGCGGCCGGACGCCTTGGTGGTAGCGCCACACGCAGTGATACCCAACCCCACCGCAATCAGCGGAATCAACCACAAGATGCCGCAGCGATTCCGTCTGCGACGTGAAGCAAGACAGAACGGCGGAAAGCCAATCAGCGCCACTGACACCGCCCCAAGTGCCTGCCACGGTCCGCTGGACGAGCGAGCCTGGGCATTGCTCCTGGTGGTACTTAGGATTGTGAGCGTAGCCGTCGCTGGCGACGTGCTCATGATGCTCACCGGACTCGTCGAGCCGAAATTCAAGAGGGGGTAATAGCGCGTCGAGCCGCTCGGCGCTGACGTAATCTGCGCCGAGAGTGACACACTGCCTGTGAACCCATCTGTTGGCGTGATCGTGATCGACACGGTGTTGCCTGTGGTGGCGCCTGCCTTGATGGACGTGTTTCCGCCACCAATCGAAAATCCAGGCTGTGGCGCCGGCGTCACCGTGAGGCTAGCGGTACCGTTCGCCGCCGCGTAGTTCGCATCGCCACTGTACTGCGCGGTCAGTGTCACAGAGCCGTCCGCGAGTGCCCCTGCCGGTATTACGATGCTCGTACTTCCATTGCCCAGTGTCGCCGCGGTCGACGTATAGCTCGCGCCGTTTGTTAGAGTCACCGTACCGGTCGGCGTCGGGGCTCTCGCAGCGCCATTCACGCTTACAGTAACGTTCACAGACTGCGCCGTCGTGATGATCGTCGAACTCGGTGTCACCGTCAGTGTCGGCGTCAGGGTGCCCGCAAGTATTGGCCCGGTCGCGTAATACATCTTGCAAACGGAACCCGAATAGCTCGACGCAAACTCCAGCACACTTTGTCCGTCGATTGAGGGCAACAGCGGAGAGGAATAGTTCGGGCAGTAATTGTCGTATGCAGTCGGCACCTTCACGGGTGCGGGCATCGTGCCCCAGGTACCCGTCCCGTCCGCAGAGTGGTTGGTGAGAATCGTAATGCCATTGCCGCTCGCAACGGACCCGGTGCTGCTGTACATCATCTGGCCGATCAGCAGAATCGTCCCGTTCGGCGAGGCAGCAGACGGCGCCCACGCGTTGGTTGGCGCGTGCTCCAGCCATTCGCCGGTCTCCGTCACCACGCGGTTGCCCATGTTTGTCGCATCGCCCCAATTCCATCCATCCGCAGAGGTCCGCGTGAATACCGTGCAGGCCGCGGGGCCGCACAGTTCGTTACTCATAAAGTAGAGACCGCTAGGCAGCTTCGTCACCACAACCATACCCGGACGGTCGGACTGCATAGTGCTCGCCACCGTATACTTCGAATCCTGCCAGGTGAGACCGTTATAAGTGCGCACTTGCCGCAACAACTGGCTATGCCCGGCGACTGTCTCATCCGAGAAGAAGCACACCAGCGCTCCGTCGCTGGCCACTGTAAACTGTGGCTCCCACAATCCTCCACCGGTCGTGCCAGGCTTCGTCCCGGTCGAGCAATTGGAGAGATACGACCATGTCTTTCCCTGGTCTGCGCTCGCGTATACCTTCAATTGCATCGCCTGGGTTGTAGAAGACTGTCCCACGGATCCAGACCACAGCAACATTCCCGCAGGCAGATCGCCTACTTGGGACGGCAGCTCGTACAGGGTTCCACAGCAAAGCCCACCAGAGAAATCCGCGTCTTTGACCCCGCCGATTTTTGTAAACGTCACTCCGTCGGTGCTCGAGTAGATCGACGCTTCCGCTCCGGTGCTTGGGAATGCGGTCATGGCGACGACGATGTTTCCGTTCTTCGTGCTGTCTGCACTGTGCGAAAGACGTACCGTGCGTGCGTATGCGGCAGCGTCGTTCGTGAGTAGAGTTTGCGCTACCGCGGACATCGACAATGCAGGCAGGAGCAGGCAGACCAGCCATCCGATCGACGAGCAATGTCGTTGCTTTCCACCGTCGAAGAGCGCGCGGCAGAAGATACGTAAATACTGCGCCAGGAATTTCAGCATATTTCCTTCCCAATCAAGTCAGTCCTGCTTCGTGGACGCCACTATCGTCTACGTATGGCTCATTACGACTTTCTGAACAAACTGCTGGCCCCGCGACGCGGGCCCAGCAGTTGGCTAGAATTCGAACCGGATCTGGACGTTGAGGTTGCGCGGCGGTGAATCCGCGGCCGGCGTCTGTCCGGGGATGATCGAACCGAAGTTCGGATCCCACGCGTTCGAGTTAAAGCGAGCCGTCAACATGTTGAAGTGGTTCAGAACATTCGAGGCAGAGAGGCGAACAATCACGTTCATCCCCTCACGGATCGCGAGGCTCTTCTGCAGCGATGCGTCGCTCAGCAACATGGGTTTCATCCGAATCACATCAGAGTTCGACCCTTCGATTGCCTCGTTCGGTAACGTGTCGTAGACGATCCAGTCATACTCGCCCAGATCGCTCGGGCATGCACCATAAGCGGTGTTCGTGGCCAACGGCTCCACGCCTCCACCCGCCAGGTGATGCAGTACGCAGTGTCCCCAACCCAGGAATCCAATCGGATTGAGATTGCCCCAGTCGGGGTGTTTGTTGAATTTGTTGTGCGGCAGTGGACGTGCGCCGGACGGCAATGCGATTGGCTCGCCGCTCTGAATGGTGAGGACTGGCGAGACGTCCCATCCACCGACAAAGGCGTCGGCAATACGACTATTGCCAAGGTTGAAATGGCGTGTACGACCGAACGGCAGTTGGAAAACACCATCGATCTTGAACGACTTCGGAACCTCAAGATAGTAGACGCTCCGCTGGCGCAGGTTCAGGTCCTGGCTCAGCCAGCCCCACTGCTCAATCTGCTTCGACCAGACATAGCTGGTGTTGAAGCTGATGCCGTGCGACATGCGCTGCCGATACGAAATCTGCAGGCCGTCATACCAGACGTGCCCGTCGTTCAGGCCCGCCACCGTCACATCCTGAAACTGTGGATGCGGCCGGTTCATGTCAAATGCTTGATTGGTGTCGTTGCTGTAGTAAGCGGTACCCGAAAATGCCTGGACACCCTTGAATGGATTCTGAACCGGCGCCCAGCAGTTGCCCCACTGCGCATCTGCATCGCCGTAAGCCAACGAACAGGTCTTCAGGAAGTTGTGTGTGGGATAGTTTGCGTTGTAGTTCATGTCGTAACCATTCACGCGGTTTCCGACATACGCCACATCCAGCACCCCGCTATGCAAGAGCCGGTACTGGACGCCCAACGAAAACTCGTTCGCCTTTGGAAGGTGATAGTTATGGTTGTAGGCGGAGATGCTCGTGCCCACGCCCGTCATCGTTCCCAGCGCTGCGCCTGTCGGCTGGATCAGACCGCCGGAAAACGGGTTTTCCAACAGGTTGTCCACTGGGTGAATGCCGTTGTCACTCGATGTCACCAGCGGTGTGTTCGATGAGAACCCGAGCTGATTCATCATCCCGTTGCTTTGGAAGTTCGTATAGAACAGACCATAGCCGCCGCGGACGACAATCCGATCGATTGGTTGCCATGCGAAACCGATGCGAGGTTGAATGTTGTCGTATACGGTGGCTACGGCGTTGCGCGTGCCGCCGTTGACGCCCGCGTATACCAAGCCGCCTGTCAAGTTCGACGCTGCCGGCAGAATCTGAGCGGCATTGGGCGGCAGTTGCTGCTGCACCGCACTCGGGATCGTAGGATCGAAGCCTGTGATAATCTGATCGTGCCGATCGATTGGCCCCGTCAGCACGTCGTAACGCAGACCGACATTGATGGTCAGGTGCGGAGCGAGTCTCCAGTCGTCTTGAATCCACGGAGCGATGTACTTGCTTGATATCTGCTCGTCGGCGTTGATGCCAACGTTGCCGCTAGTCGGCGTGCCCAGCAGGAAGCTTGCAAAGCCATCGCCGCTGCGACCGACCGCCGTGCCGTCTTGCTGTGCGTACGTATCTTCCGTCCAGTCCGGTCCATTATTGAATGTGAATGCGCCTGGATTGTAAAAGTTAAACCGGGTCAGGCGGAGGTCGGCACCCATGCGCACATTGTGCTTGCCCATCGAGTGCGACAACGATCCCTGCGCCGAATAAGTGCCGGTAAGCTCGCTGTTCGCAAACCAGCCCATGCCGTTGTAGCCGGTAAAGTTCCAGTTGCCGAACAGTGCCGGCTGCTGCAGTCCATCCACGAATCCTGCGGGAAGACCGATTGACGTCAGGTCGAAGCCCTCGTTCTTAGGACTCGCCCACACCACTGCGAAGTTCGTGTATCCGGCGCGTACGTTTAGCACGGTCTTGGCACCGAGAACATCCACGAAGTCGAAGAGAAAACCCTTCGCCTTTCTCGAGAATTCACCGCCGTTTTCGCCCGGTCCCATAATTCCTCCCGCATTGCTCACTTCGGTAAATCTGGAGTAATACGGGCGTAGGAAGAACTTGTACTTGTCTCCGATATTGAAGTCGAAGCGACCAAGCAGATTGCGAAAATGCCAATCGTAGTGGTTATTTGGAATGGCCAGGTTAGCAGTACCGACGCGCTGGCCGGTAGGTGTGCTGTTCACGTCAGGAAGTAGTTTCGCGACGGCTACAGCCACCGGGTTCAGCCGCGATGCCGGAATGATGTTCCCCGGGAAGGAATCGCGCACCCACTTGCCGTTGATGTCCTGATGCACACTGTCCGGGTCGTTGATCGTGATCGACGGATAGCCAGGCTGATTGAGTAATTCTGAAAAATCACCGGTGCGCATCTTCGCTGTGGGATATGAAAGCAACAGACTGCGCGGCAGCTTCTCTAGGTAATGGTCGAATGCAAAGAAAAAATACGGCTTGTAATGGTCGGAGTGCGGCACCAGGCGCGGTAACCGGAGCGGACCGCCAGCCTGAAAGCCGATCTGCGTCTGCTCGTTGAATGGCGTCGTATTCGATGTGGTGTTATTCACTACGTTCGCGTACTTGTTCTGGAACGAGTTTGCATTCCAGTCCGTCCGGCGAAATGAGCTCCACACCATTCCGTGATACACGTCGGTCCCCGACAGGGTGCTCAAGTTCACCACGCCGCCACTGGTGTGTCCATATTCGGCGTCGTAGTTATTGGCGCTGACGGAGAACTCCTTGACCGCAGGCTGCGGCGGTGTATAGGCATAGGTGTTGCCGCCGAACTCCGCGTCGTTCGGGCTGCCGTCAATCTGAAACTCATTCAGATACATCAGGCCACCGTTGATCATGTACTGCGAGGTCACTGTCCAGGGATCGGTATAGATTCCAAGAGGGCGAACCCGTACACCGGGAACATCGTTGCCGAGCATCACCGGATTTCCGTTGATTACAGGCAGCTCTTGTACCATCTTGCTTTCGATGTTGAATGCGCGGGATGCGCTCTGCGTCTCGAGCAGCGCAGGTTCCGCCGTGATCATCACTTGTGAACTCACAGCGGCGGGTACAAGCTGGATGCTGATGCTGCTTGCGGCATAGGACTGAAGCACGATTCCGGTTCGTTGCGCGGTGCTCATACCTGCCGCCGATGCCGTCAGCGTGTAGCTGTCCGGCTCGATGAACTGGAAGATGTAGGTGCCTGCGGCATCGGACTTCGCCGGCGTCGCGATTCCGGTGCTCACACGTGTCAATTCCAGGGTCGCCCCCGGGATGACGGCGCCAGTACTGTCCGATACCGTTACGGTCAGTTTCGCGCGGTAGTCCTGTGCATTTGCGTACAAAGCCGTGAGCGCCAGTACAGCCAATAGGCATAGTGCGGACCGAACTGCACTGCGTATGCCATGCGGGCCTCTGATGCAGCTTCTTTTTTGCATGTCTTGCCTCCAAGCAGGATTGCAATCTCGTGAGATAATGGTTATCGCGTGGTTCGTTGATGCAACAATTTGTGCCTTCTTCCGGCCACTGGAGACAATAGGGTTCGCGCAATATCATGCACAAGGTGGCGTAAATACCAATCTGTGATAGTGCACATGCCCTATTCAATCCGTGCTCATCCACATATACGTCCCGGCGTAGCGACGATAGAATGTACTCCGATTGATAAAGGCCGCCGAAGACATGCATGAGAAGTCAATTCACGTTTTAATCGTCGACGACCATCCGGTTGTGCGCATGGGCCTTAAAACCATGCTCGAGAGCGAAGACGACATCTCCGTCGTCGCAATGGCAGGCTCCGCTGCCGAGGCCATGCAGGAAGTCGAACGAGCCGACCCCACAGTCGTCCTCATGGATCTCCGCATGCCCGGCATGGCCGGCACAGACGCAATCGTGGAAATGCGCCGTCGCTGGCCTGGGATCCGCATTCTCGTACTCACCAACTATCAGGAAGACGAGTACATCTCGAAAGCCATTCAGTCAGGCGCCATGGGATACCTGCTCAAGTGCACTCCCCAGGAAGAAATCGTCGAGGCCGTACGCACTTTATCCAGAAACGGACGCTATATCCCGGAGGAAATCTCCCGCCGTCTCTTGAACACGCTCGGGCGCGATAAGCTAAGCGACCGGGAACTGGAAGTGCTCGCTCTCGTTGCGCGCGGATTTTCCAACAAGGAAATAGCGCTGAAACTTTTCATCAGCGACAAGACAGCACGCAATCACGTGACCAGCTGTCTCATCAAGCTAGGAGCCAATGATCGCACCGAAGCCTCTACCAAGGCCATCACGCGAGGCTTGATTCGCATCGACGACTAGATATTTAGAAAACGCGCTATGCGATGAAGTTTCTCAGTCGTCTTTGCGGCAATCCTCGCGTGTAGTGTGCTTGGCCGCGAGATCGCGGTTACGTACACACGTGTTCCCGCGCCCGGCGTGCTGGAGATTTCCAGCTTTCCACCGACCGACTGCACTCTCTTTTGCATTCCGAATATGCCAAAGCCCGCCTTCTCCTGCGAATAGTGGAATCCAGCTCCGTTATCCTCGACAGCCAGTTCCACGCGCGGCTCTTCATAGCGAATCGTAATGCGGAGCGTCGTTGGATGTGCGTGACTCACCGCGTTTGCAATCGCTTCCTGGCCGATGTGCAACAGCGCGTTCGCCAGACGCAGATTGAGCCGGAACGGCGCTCCCTCGGTGCGCGCATCGGTCTCCACACTGTCGCCGGTGATCTTGCGCGTCGTTTGGATCAGCGAGTCCAGTAGGCACCCCTGGATGTCCAGCGCCGAAGAATTCAGCGTCGCAATCGTACGGCTTGCTTCTTCGTGTGACTTCCTTACCAACTGGTAGGCCATGTCCAATTGTTCGACCACCGCACGAGAATCTGGATAGCTCTTGCGTTGCAGCCCGCTGCGAATGCCCTGTATCTGGTAGCCGACTCCTGCAAAGCTCTGCGCCATCGTGTCGTGAATGTCGTGCGCGAGCCGTTCGCGCTCCTGCGAAACCGCATTTGCCTGCCACACCTTCAACCGGAAGTAGAGAAGCTGAATAAGCAATCCCACGCCAAGCAGCACAGCCAGGAGCATGCTCACATGCCGCGGCGTCCACCATGGCGGCGGCGCCAGCATCTGCACGTCGTCGCTCGAGCGCAGCAGGATCGCGAACGGCGTCATCTCCTGAGTCACTCTACGATCCAGCACGCATACGCCGCGAATGCGCAGCAGGCTATTAATCTTGAGCGGCGGCAGAGACGCTCCGGAAGGGCTTGCATACAACGCGGTGAATGACTGCCCTCCCTGCATAAACTCGAGTGTCTGCTCGGTCTTCCTCGGCTGTCGCACCCGAGTGAGCCGTCCCTCCACTTCCACAAAGCGCGCGTCGTAAACTCCTGATGCCGCCTGAAGCGCCGTGATCGCAATCGGTGGCGTGGGCTGTCCGCTCCACAACAGCCGCACCGTCCCGCCGCGGATTACCGAACTGTAGAGGCCTGGCTGGGCGTGTCCGACAACTTCCACCTCGTCTCCCACATTGAGTGGCGGTGTGAGTGCGTCCATCACCAACATACCGCTCTCCTCATCCTGCACGTAAAGATTGCGCGTCGCCAGCGTCACCACGCCTCGGAGAGATACATCGCGGTCAGGTGATCGCGGGAGGTCCGTCAGATCGCCAATATGCAGAAGCTTTTCGGACTGCGGTTCGGCTGGCCCCAGCAGTTGCGCCGGAGATTCATACGTGGAGCTGAAGTGAAATATCCGGTTGTAGTCCGCTTCTCGCTTCGGAAATTCCAGCTGCGCGACCGACGCAGCATGACCACGCATCGTCAGATCGTCGATCTGCATAGCCGGCTTGATGCTGATGTGGCGCCAGCTTCCTCCCGTGGCAAGTGAGCGAAGCCCGATACGTCCTGCCTCAGCGCACGGGTGCTCCTCCACTGCAATCCACGCGATCTGCCCTGTCGTCAGGTTCTGCGACGAGGCAGCAATGTGGCATCCCACTGCGGTGACCACAAGTCGATACCAGTTGCCCGCATGAATGCCGCCCGGCATCGGCACCGGCTTCGCCTCCATCCATCCATAGTCGGATCGCCCGATAATCAGCGCTGCGTCGGTTGTACGCAGTCCGACATAGTATCCGTTGTACGCATCCACACCTTCCTCTTCATCCGTGGACCGCAGAATGACGCCCATGTCGCCGTGCTCACCGTCGAACTTCAGTTCCGCCGTCAGCGTATAATCCCGCCACCTTTGCGACCCCGTCACCAGCTTCGCGCCGCGCTCGTCAGAGTTGTTGCGCACATTGCCGTGCGCCACCTCCCACACTCCTCCGAAGGACTGTGCACCTTCGAGCCGCCCCCCATTCAGTGCGAAGACGCGATTCGGCGGCACGCGATCGCTATGCCAGCGCAGCCACGCATGCACGCCGCATCCTGCGGCGACTGTGATGATCACCACCGTGCAAACACTTCCAAGGCTTCGTCGCGTCCGCTTCACTGTCGGACTCTCCAGTCCATGTTCAAAACCTGCTGCACGGCATCGGAGTCCACATTCTCCCGCGTCACCAGCACCGGCGCTATCGCCGTCAACGGCTGCACTGCCTCACCTGCAAGCTGCTTATGTATATTCTGGATCGCCGTGTAGCCCATCCCATAGGAGTTCTGTGCGATCAGCGAGTCGATCCTGCCTGAGCGCAGGTGGTGCAGCAGGTCCAAATCCTGATCGCACACAATCAACGGAATTCTATCCACGGTCCTCGTGTTCAGCACAGCACCGTATGCGGCACGCGCCTGATTCACATTCAGCGCGATAATCACGCGCAGATGTGGGTCCGCGCGGATCAGCCGTTCGGCCACTTCTTCCGCCTCCGCTGTGCTCACCGATGTGCTGTGCTTCTCTTCGACGCGCACATCTTCAACCTTCGTCCGAATCGCATCTTCGAACGCATTCGCGCGTTCAATCGAGCTGAGCACATTCGGATTCACACCCAGCACAGCTACAGTATCGCCGGGCTTCAACAACCGTGCCGCGCGTGCTGCAGCCATGCGCCCCATCGCCGCGTCGTCGTTGAGCACGAAGGTCAGTCCATTCCCCAGCGACACACCCAACGGTGTTCCTGTAATCACCACCGGAATCTTCTTGTCGAGCGCCTCCTGCACGGTGCTAATCAGCACCACATCGTGATCCGGCGAAAGCACTAGTCCGAGAACCCTGCGCGCAATAGCCTGCCGAACGATCTGCACCTGCCGCGGAAAATCGTCCTCGCGACTCGGCCCGTTCCAGTAGACCTTCCAGCCAAAAGCCCGCGCAGCCTCCGTCGCACCTGCGTGCTCCGCTTCCCATATCTCCTGGGCCGTCGTTTCCGGAACCACGGCAATCACTTTCGGCCGTCTGCCCTTCCATACCGCGAACGCAATGACGAAAACTGAAATTGCGACTACAGAAACCGCCAGCCCGAATGTCCTTCGTGCGCTCATCCCTGTCACCGCGCACATTATTTCACGTTCAATTCTCTTCTGGTGCATCGCCTCCTGCGGCCCCCCACCGCCGTGTATCGCGTTGAACCCCGCATATAGAGCGGCTTTCATGCACATTGCCGAGTCGGGTGGGGTGCATATGTACTACCGCTTTTGGGCCAAATGCCCTATTGATAACGACCCGATTCACCCTTTATTGCTTGATCGAGCGCCCGGCATACACGTCATTCGCTGTTGCGCTTCACACATACGGTGCCGTCTGACGTTCGTGGCCGTATAAAACAAGACCTCAGGAAAGTTGATCCATACAATGAGCAACCGGCCCGCATGCGCTCGCACATCGCCTTCTTATATTCATTTTCTTGCATTCACGCTTTCTCCTTCTCGTAACGCGCACTCCGTCACACTGAGTTTTCTGCCTTTGCTGTCCTGTTTCATCTGCCTCCTAGCGTTTGCTGCCTCTCCCCTGCAGGCGGAGTCTGCGCGCGCTCGGTGGTCCACCCAGCGTGCGCAGGAATGGTATCGCACACAGCCCTGGCCGGTCGGCAGCAATTACATCCCGACGAACGCTATCAATCAGCTTGAAATGTGGCAGACCTCTACATTCGACCCCAAGGAAATTGATCTTGAGCTTGGATGGGCCGAGTCGATCGGCATGAATACCATGCGCGTATTCCTCCACGATCTTCTCTGGCAGCAGGACTCCGCGGACTTCACGAAACGCATCGATACCTTCCTCGCCATCGCCGTGCGTCATCACATCCGTCCCATCTTCGTGCTCTTCGACTCCTGCTGGAACCCGTTTCCAGAACTCGGCCCGCAGCACCCTCCCATTCCCGGCGTCCATAACTCCGGTTGGGTCCAGAGTCCCGGCGAGAACGCGCTTCGCGATCCTGCACAGGAAACGCGCCTGCAACAGTATGTCGAGGGTATCGTCGGAGCGTTCGCCCATGACCCTCGCGTTCTCGCATGGGATCTATGGAACGAGCCCGACAATGCGAACGAGTCTTCCTATGGCCGCGTAGAGTTCAAGGAGAAGTCCGACCGAGTCGCCGCTCTGTTGCCGAAAGTCTTCACATGGGCGCGCTCTGCACATCCTGATCAACCTCTCACCAGCGGAGTGTGGCGGGGCGACTGGACTTCCGGTGACTCGCTCTCGCGCATCAACCGAATCCAGCTCGAAGAGTCCGATATCATCACTTTCCATAACTACGGATGGCCGGAAGAGTTTGAGCATGTTATCCAGACACTTTTGTCCTACCACCGTCCCATCCTCTGCACGGAGTACATGGCGCGAGGCTCTGGTAGCACTTTTGACACCATCCTGCCCATAGCCAAGCACTATCAGGTCGGAGCCATCAACTGGGGTTTCGTACAGGGGAAGACACAGACCAACCTACCGTGGGATTCCTGGCAGCGTCCCTATATGATGATCGAACCCACAGTGTGGTTCCACGACGTCTTCTATCCTGACGGCAAACCATATCGGCTTCGCGAAGTGCAGATCATCCGCCAGTTAACAGGCCAGTCCGTATCGACGCTCCCGCCATCTAAGTGACTCACCGGATAGTGTCAAGGGCAGAGCAAAACCGATTCATGTGCGAATTTG
>JAATGG010000007.1 GCA_015654835.1 Terriglobales bacterium | reverse complement strand
GCCAAGAACATCGTGGCCGCGGGTCTGGCCGAGCGCGCCGAGGTGCAACTGGCGTATGCCATCGGCGTGGCTGAGCCGGTAAGCGTGCTGGTGGATACCTTCGGCACCGGGAAGCTGAGCTCTGCACAATTGACCGAACTGGTTCGCAAGAACTTCTCGCTGACGCCGAAGGGCATCATCGAGAGTCTGAACCTGCGTCGGCCGATCTACCAGCAGACGGCTGCCTATGGCCACTTTGGCCGCACCGAGCCGGAGTTCACCTGGGAAGCGACCGACAAGGCCGCAGCCCTGGCCGAACAGGCCGCTTCCATTACTGCTGCCAAGTAATCCGTTGTCACTAGTTCGTTTTGGGATGCTGTGCCTTTTGAAACGCAGCATAGGATGGGATCCTTCAATGAAGGATCCCATCCCTTTTTAGTGCCCGTGCGTCGATGAAGATGAAATAGAATTCATCGGAGCATGCCGTTCCGGACCTGTCTTGATCAGTTAGGAGTAAGCGATGCGTGTTTCTGCACTTACCGTTCTCGTCCTTGGTGTGGCCACGATGGCCGCCGCACAGACCACCGCCCACTGGGAGTACCGGGGCAAAGATGGTCCTCTGGCCTGGGGCAAGCTGGCCCCCGCTTACAAAGCCTGTTCCCAGGGCCATGAGCAGTCACCCATCGATATTCGCGGCGCCCACCTGAACAAGGCGCTGCAGCCGATCGAGTTCCACTATCGTGCAGGCGCAGTTACTTTGGAGAATAACGGCCATACGGTCGTCGTCCACGTGGCGCCCGGCAGCTACATCGTAGCCAATGGCGTGCGGTATGAGCTGCAGCAGTTCCACTTCCACCATCCGTCGGAAGAAACCGTAAAGGGCAAATTCTCCGACATGGTGATCCACCTGATGCACAAGAGCGCCGATGGGCAGTTGGCTGTGATCGCAGTGCGGCTGAATGAAGACCGCGGCGACCCTAACGCGACATTGGCAGCCCTATGGCAGCACCTGCCGGCCACCGCAGGCGCCACCGATCAGGTAACCGATGCCGTGAACCCCGGTGGCCTTTTGCCCGCGGACCGCGGCTACTGGAACTACATGGGGTCTTTGACCGCACCGCCCTGCACCGAAGGCGTGCATTGGTTCGTCTTCGAGCAGGAACTGAGCATCAGCCGGGCACAGTTGAACGCGTTCGCCGCAATCTTCAAGATGAACGCGAGGCCGCTCCAGGATACGCACGGAAGACGCATCGAAGCCAACGAATAGAACTTAGAATTCCAGCGGGGTCAAGTTGAGAGCCAAGCCTTCATCGCCGGGCAGAATCGACGCCGTCACGCCGGTCAGGTCAGGGACCAGGTAATGCGCGGCGTAGAGGGCTTCAACCGAATGCGAAAAAGTGGTTGCCACCACGGTGCAGCCGGCCGCACGGCCGGCTTCCGCACCTGAAGCCGAATCCTCAAAAACAACGCACTCTTGCGGCGCGAACCCTAACAACGCCGCACCCGCAAGAAACGGCGCCGGATGTGGCTTGCCTTCGGTGACCTGATCGGCCGTGATGAGACGCTCGGGCACCGGCACGCCGCCTGCCGCGAGCCGCGCGCGCGCCAGGCGTTCGGTAGCGCTGGTCACAACCGTCCAGCGGTTCTTGGGCAACGACGCCAGCAGGTCCAATACACCGGGCAGCACGGACAGCCCATCATTGTCCCCGATCTCCATATCTTCGAGAATCTTCAATTCCGGCAACGGGTCCAGATCGGGCCGCAGCTTGATGATGCTGTCGATGGCCCGCCGGCCATGGATGATGCTGCAGGCGTAAACAGGATCGACCCCGCGCATTTGCGCCCACTTCGTCCAACTGCGCTCCACGGAGCCCAATGAGGAAATGAGAATGCCATCCATGTCGAAGAGAACACCTTGGCAGCGGATCAGGACAGGAGAGGAAGCGATAGACGCCATGCACCCATTGTACCGGCGCAGGAATCTATCGCTTTGCCGCCACGGCTTCCTTAGAAGGCGTAAAAGTCACGACAGTCAAGTCGCCCAGGGTCACACTAGCGCCGACGGTCGACTTGCGCACGCCGCGCTGCACCTGATTTTGTTGCAGCGTAACCGCTCCGTTGCCAATTTCGGCATCGGCGGCCCAGCGGTCGAACCGGGTTAACGCCGAAGGGATGAGCGTAGAAGGCCCACCGACAGAACCATGCCGCCAGTCAAAGTGCAAGCTGCCCTTGGCCGATTCCGACAGGTCCTTTTCCGTGAACCCGGAAAGATCGACCCTGCCATTTCCGCTCAAGACACCACCCGACCAGCGCAACCCGACCAGCTGCCCCATTGCGGAAGGGCTGAGCTTCTCGAACGTCCCTTGGAGAGAATAGCTGGGCTTGCTCCCAGCGTCGGTAGCTCCTGCAGAGGTGCTGCCGGGGGCACTCGCAGAGGTGCCGGCGTTCCCCGCAGAATGAAGCGTGCCGCTGGCGTGTATCTAGCCTCCGAGCAACCCGGCTTCCAGGCTAGTGATATCGATTCCCCCGGCAGCAAGCCGCAACGTAGCCGATGCTTCCCTGAGCGTGACTGGACCGAGAATAAGCGAGTCGGCCTTTACCGTGCCTTCAAGCTGAGGCCACGCCGGTGCGGCTGCAGGACGCAAGCGCGCAATCAAGGTGGAAAGCAGAGTGCCCTGCTGATGTGCCCCCAACACTGCGGACTGCAGAACAGCGGCATTGAGAACGCCAAATTGCACTTCGAACCTTGGCGGGCAGGTCTGCGGAGCTTCGCAGGCGGCAGGCAGTTCCAAGCGGGCAGTTCCCTTCACCGGACCATAGGCGAAGGCAACCGAATCCCAGAGAAGCGAAGGGCCACCGAGATGCAGCGTAGCCTGGGCAATCTCGACCGGACTCGCCAGATAATTCGCCTTCCAGCTTGCATTGCGTACCGTCACCGTCCCGCTGACTCGGTCTGCTGTCGCCTCGGGGTCCGCCGCGCTGCCCATAGATAGACGCTGCCCGGCAACCCAAGGCCCCTCGGCGCTCAGGTCCATGGCAACGGCATCGCCGGACAGGGGATCGAGGATCGCGGCATTCCCGACGCCGGCTACATGCGCCAGTTCCTTGGCACGCGCAAGATTAGCTGGCCCGCGCACTGTCAGTTTGTATCCCGAAAGCCCCACCTGGGCAGTAACCGCCAAAGGCGTAGGCGCACCGGAAGGAATCGCAACGGTTGCCGTCAGCCCTTGCGGCTGCCCCACCGGGGCATTCACCGGGTCAAGACTTGCCTTGGCGAGCCGGATCGGTTTGCTGAGACCGTCGCCGCTGAGTTGGAAACCCTCCACCGTGAAGCTGCCGGTAAGCGGCCCCTGCGCAGGACGAGGCTTTTGAAGGCGGCTTCTGCCGTGGATGGATGTCTTGACGGGTGTTTCCTGCATATTCTGGGCGGCGGCATCCTCGGCGTAGGTGATTTTGCCGCTGATTGAGCCTTTGGCCTCAAGTCCAGGACCGAAACCGCTGCGGACAGTGCGCAAGGCGTCAAGCCCCGCCTGCACAGGAATACGGTCGAGTTCCACAGAAAAATGCGGCGGAACGCCCTCGCCCCGCAAATCGCCGGCGAGGCGAACGTGGCCGTCGCCCAAGGGCGAATCGCAGACCAGCTTTTCAAAGGTGCGGCCGGAATAGTGATAAACAAAGCCACAGTTGGCATCGAAATCCAGCGGCGCTGCCGGGGCAAACTCAGCGCGATGCACATTGGAGGCGCGCAACCGGGTCTTCACCTGCGCCGCCTCGGCAGTTCCGTCGAGATGCAGTTCGCCGGTCAGGTCGCCGCGCCAGCCTGGGTCCGATCCGATGACCAGCCGGGTAAGCTGGCCGAGTTGGGCTTCACGCCATTCCAGATCTACGTGCACCGGCATCTGCCGCAACTTGGGAGCCCGATGGACCGTAGCCTCCAGGCGCACAACGCCGGTATCCGCCGAATCCAAGCTCACGTCGGTGCGTGCCGGCTGCCCGCGCAAGCGAATGCGCCAGTCTCCGGAATTTTCCTGCCAGAAGGAGAGATCGGCGTTCACCAGCGAAAAAGGCAGCTTTTCCGCTCCGTCCTTGATGTTGATGCGAGAGTTGGTCGCATCAAGGTAGGGATAGGCGATCACCGGATGCTCCCGGTCGGCGCTCTGTACGGCTGCGTTGCGGAAGAGCGTATCCAGATTCCAGCGGCCGGTGCCGGTACGCACCAGGTTGAGACTCGCCTCATCCACGCTGATGCGGCCGATTTCCAGCTTTCCCCGCCACAGCGACAACAGGCGGATGGATGCGGTAACGGAATTGGCGTGCAGCACCGGCTCGGCCCCATAGGCCGGGTCTTCTTCGACGGTCAGGTCGGTAAGCAAAAAGCCGGGTCGGGGCAGCAGACGCAATTCAACCGAAGAGAGGCGAACCGGGCGGCCGAGCGAAGCAGCCATCAATTGAGTAATCCGGCTTTTGTAGCGGCTCACGCTGACCAGCGGAGGCACCACGAGCACGGCAAGGATGACCACCAGCAGCGCCAGGGCCAGCCAAAGCCGCGTGTACTTCTTATACCGGCCTTGCTTGTCTTTCGTCATGATCCTTAATGGTATTCCGCGCTTCAACGAGCCGAGCTTAACGCACGATATGCAACGTGCGGCTCCAGCGCGTGTCGGTGAAAAAATGCAGCGCCACATGGCCCATCCAGGCCACGGTGTTGCCTAAGCCAGTCTTGTCGATCTGGTCGTCGGGCGTGTCGAACGACCAGTAATTGAAGAGCGGCCGTCCCACGATGTTCTCCCGGGGCACAAAACCCCAGTACCGGGAATCGAGGCTGTTATGGCGATGATCCCCCATCATAAAATATTTGCCCGGGGGAACCACCAGTTCGCCGTTGACGATGTGGTTGGGGAAATCCACCGACCAGCTTTCGGTCGCGCCAATATCCGTCGAAGGGGCAACCGACGGGAATTCATCCAGAAAATCTTTAGAATAGCCCACAGCTTCGCTCGGCTTGCCGTCGCGCGGCGGGTTCTGCGCCACGCCATTTAAGAACACGATGCCGCCGCGCAAGCGAATGTGGTCTCCAGGCATGCCGACCAGCCGCTTGACCAGGAACAGGTATTCCGGTTTTCCATCTGCATCCACCTGATCCGCAACTGGCTTGACGAACACGATAATGTCGCCGCGCCTGGGTTCGCGATAGTGCACCAGGGGCATCCACTTAGCCGACGGCGCAAGCGTAACCCGATCCACGACGAGGTGATCGCCGACCAGCAGCGTATCCTCCATCGATCCCGAAGGAATCACGAAATTCTGAGCCAGAAAAGTGAGAATGAACAGGCCCACCACCAGGACCGAGCAAATGCTGGCGACAGCCTCAAAGGGAGTCTCTTCTACCTTCGTGTCAACAGGGCCGGAAGCATTCTGCTCCTGAACCGGCGAATTCTGGACCGCTGCATTCTGAACCGGCGGATTGATCGGCGTATTTTTTTTCGTCATCCGTGTCGCTCTTTGCGGGAGTGCTCGACGCTCTTGGAAAAGCCGCCCTAGTGGACGACGCGAAAGATGCGCTTCCAGCGCGCAAACCCCGTGAGCCTGGTGGAGAGTTCCCTGTCGTGTCCGAGTCTATCATCTGCAGCCCGTTGCACATCGGTCGAGGAGGGCCGCCGGACGGAGAAGTAGATAACCAGCGGGCGGGCAATAATAGCCTGCCGCGGCACAAATCCCCAAAAGCGGGAGTCTTTACTGTGATTGCGGTTGTCGCCAAGCACGAAATACTGGCCGTCCGGCACCACCAGTTCACCATTGTGAACGAAGCTCTGCATCTCGCGCCACCAGCCGGGATCGACTTCGGGATCGGTGTACATCTTCGCCGGAAAGGTATCGCTGAAGAGACTGACCGAGGTCGGCTCAAAGGCGACATACGGCTCGTCCAGAATCGTGCCATTGACTGTCACCCGGCCATCTTCAATGCGGATACGGTCGCCGGGGACGCCCACGACGCGCTTAACCAGATAAGGAGGATCGGCGTGATGAAAGACCACGATGTCTCCGCGCTGAATATTGCGATAAGGCATGCACCACCGGGTCAGGCTTTTCGCCGCTCCCGCTGGCGCAAAAATCTGCTTGTTCACCAGCAGAAAGTCTCCCACGAGCAGGGTATGTTCCATGCTCTCCGAGGGAATGAGGAACGGCTGAAGCACGAAAGTAAGCAGAAACAGCGCCACCACAACCGTGCGAAACAAAGAGGCGCAGGCCTCGGGCAAGGTCGGTAGCTGGAACCTCAACTGCGACAGCCGCGGCGACAGGCCGGCTATCTGGGTAGGGGTAATCATCGCGCTGCTTGCTCCTCCTCTTCACCGCCATCCGAGGAAACATCTTCGTTGGGGGCCGCGGACAGCCGGTCCAGCGCACGCCGGGCGGCATCCTGTTCGGCGTGCTTTTTAGTGCTTCCCTGCCCGCGGGCTAACGGCTTGCCCGGCTCGCCTTCTCCGGCCTTGAGACGGACCTCGACCAAAAACCGCTTGCGATGATCGGGACCGCTTTCGCTTTTCACTTTGTAAACCGGAATCCCCGCCCCGGCGGCCTGCAGATGTTCCTGCAGCGCCGACTTATAGTTGCCCAAAGCGGCACCCGAACGCAAATCCCGCGCCAATTGTTCGGCGGCCTCGCCCATCACATAACGGCGCACAAACCTCCGCACCGACTCCAGCCCGGCATCGAGAAACAGGGCGGCCAGCACTGCTTCCATGGTATTTGAAAGCACGGTGCTCTTGCGCCGCAGTCCGCTGCGATCCTCGCCCCGGCTCAAACGCAGATGGCTGCCGAGCCCGATGGCGACAGCCACTTCGGCCATGTGCTGCCGGCTGACCAACTGGGCGCGTACCCGGGTCAGTTCCCCTTCGTGCCATTCAGGATGGAGAAGAAAGAGCGCCTCGGCCACTACCAATCCCAGGACCGCGTCCCCCAAAAACTCCAATCGTTCATTGTCTGCCGCCCGCGCCGCTTTTTCTTCTACAGCAACCGAAACCGATCCGCCCGTTGCGCTTTGCTCAAGCGCGGCAGCCTGCTCATTGGCCAGGGAACGGTGGGTGAGCGCGCGCACCAGTAACTTCGGACTGGTAAATTCATGCCCGAGCGCGGCTTCTAGTTCCGCAAGAGCTGCTTCCACGCACGCCTCAATGATTCAAGAAATGTGGTTACACGACAGCCAAGTTCTTTCAGCCGCCGCGTAACGCCGCCCGGAGAACTCTCTCATGCTATTGAATTGCACGCCCCGGCCAAGCCAGCGGATGCCCGAAGCAGGTTATTGCGGCTTCCGAGCCGCACCTTGTCCCAATCCCGGCTGTCCCGACCCGCTCGATTTATCCTGCCCCGATTTGGCCGGTCCGGAGTCGGACGGATCATCGTCCGCATCTTCGCAACTGTGCCCATTGACAGCGTACGCCGTTTTCACGCCGCGTTCAGCCGCCAAGCGGGTATCCTGCTGCCCATCGCGCACCGCCAAGGCCTCTTTGTACTCCGAAAGAGCCTGATCGCGCTTGCAGTCCAAGTCAAGCATACGGCCCAGGTAGATATGCGACCACGCCAGCAGCCGAGGCTCCTTGCTGCTCACCAAAGTCTTTTGGAATCCGTCAATTGCCTGCTCCGGATGCCCCGTGATGATGGCCGCCCGAGCCAGGATGAAGTCCGCACGGGCGCCGTCTGCGGTGGTCTGGAGCGTATCGCCCGTCTCGGCGAGCGCGTGTCGTGCCAGCGTGCTGGCTCCGGCCACATCTCCCGCCGCCAATCGCGCTTCGGCTAAGTCGAGGCCCGTCAGTTTGCGCGGCTTGCTGCGCTGCAGCACATCGCCATCCGCCTCTTTGTCGAATTCGATGGCACGGGCGCGATGCACCTGCTGATCCACGTCCATGCTATAGACCATTTCGCCGATGGTGTCGCGCAGACCTGCGGGATCTTTCTCAAACTGAATCAACTGCTCATAAAAATATTGCGTGAGCACAAACCCCTGCGTCATATCGTGCCGCACGGCTGCAATGCGAACCGCATCTACCTTCTGCTGATAGATCTGGCGCTCGCGCATCACCCGCGGAAAATCCTGCCGCTCCAGATCGGGCGGAGCCTTGTAGACCGGGATGCCCGTATCCATGGTCCGCGCCTCAATCGCCTTGATAAGGCTTTCAATCACCAGCGGCACGGTGTCGGAGCGGAACACGAAGTCCAGCGGAGCCTCCCTGACCTCTTTGAGAATCGGCTGCATGCGGTCGACGGCATTCGCGCGCGCATAAAGCAGAGGCTCAATCACATAGTGGAGGTAGGTGTGACGGACGTCGTCCATGCGAATGCCGCTGCTGGAAGGCGAAACCACGACGACATAGTCGGTGCCATAGATGCGGGCATTCACGGTGTGGGGCGATAGCAGAGGCTCGATCACCACGACAAAACGCCGCCCGTCATAAGTAGTAGCCGGCATCTTGAGGTAGATGTTGGTTGAGACGATCATCTGCGAGAGCGGATCGTGGACCTCATCGGCCTCCTGATCGTAGATGCGGTGCACCGCCAGCCAAATACCGTGCAGATCGACTGCGGCGGCAAAATCGCGCAGGAGAGGCACAATCTCCACCACCTGGGTGGAGTCGGGCGGCATTTCCGCCAGTTCTGCAGAGGTTTCAAGCTCGGGCGGCGGGGTCAGATAAAGAGCCAGCGAAATATACTGCGAAACGTCCTTCTCCGACCCGGTCATACGATGCTGCGCAATATAAAGGCAGATGCTGTCGCGCTTATTCCGGGCATCCTCGCTCTTGGCCAGGGCCTGGTTCATCTCATCGCGAACGCGTTTTCTGACCGGCGCGCTCTCATCCAGCCCTTCGTCATAGCCACAGGCGTTCAACGCGGCGGCCATCAGAAAAACCGGCTCGGAGCTAACCATCGAGATGGTCGGCCCGGCGGGATCGACCAGCGACGGCGCCTTTTCCCGTTGCACAGCCCCGGCGGAGGACGGCGTCTGCGAAGAACGGGAGGAGTTGCTGCTCGAAGATTGAGCGTGCGCCGCAAGAGGCCCGGGCCCCGCCAATATATACCAAAGGCAGACGGCGCTCATTGCCCCGGCTGCTGCGAAAAATCGAATCGTTCTGCGCTGCATCAGATGACCCTGCAAGAAGTCTACGGCATTTTCGGGTTCACGTCGCGCCGCCAGAGCGCCGGAGAGACGAGTTTTCTCTGAAGAGAAAGCCACTTAGCTGCCCAAGCAGCCCGCCTCTTCATCCGAAATGTACCGAATTAGACGTGCCGTCCGGAGAAAAGTCCGCCAGGGCAAAAGAAAGGCGGCGCAGAACCGGAACTTGAAATGGAGGGTTCCATTCAAAAGAAGAACCGTAGCTTCTTTGGCGGAGTTCATCGGGGATGGAGGGGCGCGTCGATACGCCTGTTTAGGAAGAGGATCGAGGAAGAAAATGCCTGGTTTGCCAATATGGAACCGGGCAGTCAGCACCGTCCGAATATCCACGAAAGCGTCTCGTCTGACGGAGTTACGAAACCGCAATCTACCCGCGCACGGAAACGCCGGAAAAGGAGAGCACTGCGAGGCCGCGAACGGGCTGGCCGAAGAAACGGGCTGGCTCAAAAACGCTGACGAGCAGCAGGTTCTCTACCTCGGAACGGGTTGCCGCGTCGTTGGGACCCGATACGATGCGATAGTCGTAAACCTGGCCCTCGCCGTTGATGTAAGCCTCGACCACCACCGGCCCGGAGCCGGAGCCGATCTGATCGTTGCCGGTGCCAGCCATCGAATACAGCAGGCGCGGCGTAGTGGCCATTCCCAGCGGCTCGTCTTTGACGCCATACGCGCGCTCCGGCTGGGCAAATACGCTTACCATCACGATCACCGTTCCCAGCAGAAGCACGGCGCTGGCGAAACCGGCCGCCGCCTGCAGCAGAAAAGGACCGACCGTATTCTTCCAAGCCAGATTCCATACGAGGAAGGGACTCTGATGGCTGCGGGCGCGCTCCTGACTGACCGCGACGCGAATCCGCAGCAACAGATCGGGCGGCGCCTGCACCGGGCCCAAAGCGGCCAGAGAGGATTGGGTCTGCTGTAACGCTGTCCATTCGCCGGCGCAATCCTGGCAACGATCCAGGTGGGCCGCGATCCGCTGCATCTCCCGTCCCGTCAGCCGGCCGTCCAAATACTCGGTAAATTTTGCCTGAATTGCATTGCAGCCGTTCATCGTGCCTCCTCTCCAAGGGGCATTTCGAATCCCGTGCTCGCCGGGGTCGATTTGCCGCCGGCAGATCCGGTCAACAACGCCTTCAAACAGGCGCGCCCCCGTACCAGCCTCGACTTCACCGTCCCCAGATTCACGCCCTGCATCTCCGCTACTTCTTCATACACAAAACCTTCGATATCCCGCAGAATCAGCGTGGTACGAAATGGTTCCGGTACCTGATTCAACGCCGCCTCGACCCGTGCGCGATTTTCCGCGTGCACCACCATATCGAAGGGCGACTCGGCCGGGTCCACCAGCATCTCTTTCAGCCGCAAAGGCGACCCGGAATCGCTTTCCACCATCTCCTGCTCGATGGGGACCTCTTGCTGCTTGTGACGCATCCACCAGCGCCGCCGGTTTGAAGCCTCGTGCAGTGCGATCCGGTAGATCCAGGTGCGCAGCGACGATTCGCCGTGAAAGCTCCCTACTCCCCGAAAAACTTTGACGAAAACTTCCTGAGTAAGATCGGAGGCGTCGGTCCGGTCGTGCACCGTCCGCGCCAAAAGCGAGTAAATCGGCTGGTGATAACGCGCGATGAGCCACGCAAAAGCTTCCTCGGAGCCGGCCCGCAACTCTGCGATCAGAGCCGCCTCTTCGGGTTGGAGCGTCAACGCGGTGGCCAGATTGCCCATGGTGAGATCCGCCTGCAAATCAGTGTCCTCCCACCTTATCGCAAAACCCACACACTTGGCATCTACCGAAACCGGCAAAAATGCCGGTCCTGGCATCAAAACGCCTGGAATTCAGCCCTTCGGTTTCCGATTGCGACCCGCCCTATTCCCCAGCAGTCCTCCTATGGAACAGGAACGGCCTCAAAAGCACACGGGACAACTTCACTGATTGCAGCCGGTTCCCTAATGCTCTCTCTACTCTTAGACACCGGACCCCCTACAAACTGTTCCCGTACCCGACAGAACCGAAGTCTAAGGAACCAAAGTACCCAAAATGCCAAATCTAGAGAACCGGCGCACTCGCCCACAACGAAAAGCCTCTTTCCGGGCTCCTCAACCGCAAAAAATGATCACTCTTCCTTTTCGAACCCATCAGCCACTCTCGCTTTAGACAGCACCTTGCCCCCTCCCCCCCCCTTCAACACGACCGAACCACGTAAACCTCCGAAATCAACCTACAAAAGGGGAACCGGATCGATAGTGGCTGAGAGCTTGTCGTTTATCTTGGGCTTGCCGTTAATTGTGGGGTTGATTTCTGGGTTTGGTGGGTATTCATCGCTGCCAAATTTGACGAATTCGGCCGCGGCGGAGACAATAGGGAAGTTACACCCCACCGCAATGTGGGCCTGTGGCGCAGCTGGGAGCGCGCTTCCATGGCATGGAAGAGGTCGTCGGTTCGATCCCGACCAGGTCCACCAATTAAATCAACAACTTAGACCGCGCATTCTGGGAACAGCACCTCGTTTGCGGGAACAGTATGGGAACACTTTTTTGTGCCCCATCCTATGCCGCTGCCTCCGGCTTCCGGTCGAACAGCACGTCAACGGCTTTGCGCTGCGCGACACGTTTTTTCTCCATGCCCGCCTGCGCGTAGACCTCCATCGTTGTGCTGATCTTGGCGTGCCGCATCAGTTCCTGCACCACCTTAACGTCATTGCCGGTTTCAGCCAGCAGTGAGCTATAGGTGCGCCGGAAGGTATGCCAGCCGATCCGCTTGGTGATGCCGACTCGGCGAGCTGTCGGTTGCAGAACCTTGGCTCGAAGGCTATCGGGCCAGAGCGGCGTTTTTCCGAAGTTGTGGTCGCTGGCGAAGATCCAGTCCCCCGGCTCCGGATACCCGCAGACCTTCTGCCAGGCCTCCAATCCCTCCAGAACAATCTCATCGAGTGGTACAGGCTGTTCGGAGATCTCGGTCTTGCAGGGACCGATAGCGCCGTCCGAGTAGGAGCGAAGGACATCCGCCATCCGGGTACTGAAGTTGATGTCTTCCCACTTCAGTCCGAGGACTTCGCCGATCCGCAGACCCATGGTCGCGCAGATCGTGCCCATCAACCGTTCGCGTTCCGGCAGTGCCCCCAGCAGATCGCGAAACTCTTCCGCTGTGAGAATGTCCGGCCGTCGCAAACGCTTCGAACTGACCCGCACCATGGCGATGGGGTTTTGAGTGAACCAGCCCCAACGCATGCCATGACGGAAGATCATGC
>JAATGG010000223.1 GCA_015654835.1 Terriglobales bacterium | reverse complement strand
TAGACCATCGACTCCAGCGGTCCACGGTAGGGAACGCGACCCTCGATGCCCTCGGGAACAAACTTGGCCAAACGGTTCTGGCTGGCGCGTTCACGCTGCACCACACCCTCCGTGCCCATCTCCGCGCTGGCCATATCTTCCGTGCTCTGGAAGTAACGCTCGCCCGACCCTTGGCTCATGGCGGTTAGCGAGCCCATGCCGCGATAGCTCTTGAAGCTGCGGCCCTGGTAGAGGATGGTCTCGCCCGGGCTCTCGTCCACGCCTGCAAACAGCGAGCCGATCATGACCGAACTGGCTCCGGCGGCGATGGCCTTGGTGATCTCGCCGGAATACTTGATGCCGCCATCCGCAATCACCGGAATGCCTCGTTCCCGAGCGGCCCGGTAGGCCTCGGCGATGGCCGTTACCTGCGGCATGCCAGCACCAGTGACCATACGCGTGGTGCAGATGGAACCAGGCCCGATGCCCACCTTGATGGCGTCCGCACCCGCGTCAATCAGGGCCATGGCACCCTCGTAGGTAGCTACGTTGCCGGCGAGCAGGCCTACATGGGGAAACTGCTTCTTGACCTCGCGCACTGCTTCAAGCACTCGCGAGGAGTGGCCGTGCGCCGAATCGATTGCCAACACGTCGGCGCGGGCTTTGACCAATTCCGCCGCACGCTCTAAAAAGTCGCCGGTTGCCCCAATGGCACCGCCTACGCGCAGGCGGCCTTTTTCATCTTTGCTGGCGTTTGGATATTTCAGCTTTTTCTGGATATCCTTGACCGTGATCAGGCCCTTCAACTCGTAGTGATCGTTCACCACCAGCAGCTTTTCTACACGATGCTCGTGCAGAATCAGCTCGGCCTCTTCGAGCGTGGTGCCGACAGGAACCGTAATCAGGTCCTTCTTGGTCATCACCTCGCCGATTGGAATGTCGGTGCGGGTTTCAAAGCGCAGATCGCGGTTGGTCAGGATGCCGACCAGCTTTTTGCCCTGGGTCACCGGCACGCCAGAAATCTTGTAGCGCCGCATCACTTCCAAGGCGTCGCCGATCATCTGGTCCGGGCCAATGGTCACCGGGTCCACGATCATGCCGCTCTCAGAGCGCTTTACTTTGTCGATTTCACCAGCCTGGTCGACGATGGCCAGGTTGCGGTGCACGATGCCGATGCCGCCCTGCTGTGCCATGGCAATCGCCATGCGCGACTCGGTTACCGTGTCCATGGCCGACGAGAGCAGGGGAGTGTTCAACGTAATATCGCGGGTGAGTTGCGTCTGTGTGCTCACCTGCGCCGGCACCACGTCACTATAAGCGGGCACCAGCAGCACGTCGTCAAAGGTCAGAGCTTCCGGGAGAATTTTGGCTAGCATAAGGGTCTGATGCGCCCGGCGAGGCCAGGATTCCAGTTGGTGTTTCGGCAGGCGCTTCCAACCATTGTAACGGAGGGCGGCCAAGCAGACTCTGTCGATTCGCGCTGGAAGACGGAAATAGCTGCCTTGCCCCTCAAAAGCCCTATACGCCCACTGGATAGGGCTTCGGGCTCGATTCCTCGGGGTTCGCGCCGCCGCCTGTGCGCCAGCGCTCGAACCGCCCCTGCAACAGGCTCATCAGCCCCGTGTACCAGTAACCTAATACAAACAGGATCAGGAACGGTGCGGTGAAGTAATTGTGATTCGAGAAGGTATAGAGAATCGCCACAAAGAAATAGCAGCCGAAGAATAACTCGATCCACGGTGCCAACACTAGGCGTTTGCGGTACTTGGCGGCCTGCGACTTCTCGCCCTTCTTAGCCACGCGATATTTGGGGGTCCTGGCGAAAGCGCTCTTGATGCCCAGCAGCGCCTCAATGACCGCTTTTGAATTGGTCCAGGTGAGGCCGATTCCCAGTGCCATCAACAGGGGGAGATAGAGGAATGTCTTCATCCACGTCTTTGGATAAAGAATGCGCTGGCTCACCGCATAAAACACGGCAATCGAGAAGGTCGAGGCGGTGAACAGCGGCACATCGATCAGCAGCATCTGAAACCAGCCCTGATAGAAGCGCACAATCATGCACGGAATGAGCAGCACGGTCATGATGACCATCAGCGGATAACTGAGATTCGCCGTCAGGTGATAGACCGACTCGATCTTGTTACGCCGTGTCGTGTTGGAGCGGAACACCATCGGCAGCACCTTGATGCTGGTCTGGATGAGGCCCTTGGCCCAGCGTGCCTGCTGGGTTTTGAAGGCGGTCATCTCGATGGGCAACTCGGCCGGGCACTCGATCTCCGGCAGATACTTGAACTTCCAGCCTGCCAATTGCGAGCGGTAACTCAGGTCGGTATCTTCGGTCAGGGTGTCGTGCTGCCAGCCGCCTGCATCGCTGATCGCCTGCCGCCGCCACATGCCGGCCGTGCCATTGAAGTTGAAGAACTCGCCCGAACGCACACGCGCGCCATGCTCCAGCACAAAGTGCCCGTCCAGCAGGATGGCCTCGATCTGCGTCAACATGCTGTAGTCGCGGTTGAGGTGGGTCCAGCGCGTCTGCACCATGCCGATCTCCGGCTCGGCAAAGTGATGGATCACTTTCATCAGCCAGTCTGTCGGTGGCACAAAATCGGCGTCGAAGATCGCTACAAATTCGCCTGAAGCCATTTTCAGCCCGGCATCCAAAGCTCCGGCCTTGAAGCCGTGGCGGTTAGTGCGATGCAGGTAGACGATGGGGTGGCCCAGCGCAGCATACCGCTCCACCATGGCGGCAGCCACCTCCTGCGTCTCGTCCGTCGAGTCGTCCAGCACCTGGATCTCAAGCTTTTCGCGCGGATACTCCATCGCGCAGACTGCCTCAAGCAGCCGGTCGATGACAAACTGTTCGTTGAAGATCGGCAACTGCACGGTCACCCTGGGCAACTCCGCGAACTCTGTCGGAGGATGGGGCTTATAGTCTTTGCGATGTTTGTAGTAGACCCAGACCAGCGTATAACGGTGCACGCCATAAATGGCCAGCAGGATCATGACCGCAAAGTAAGGCAGCAGTAGGGCAGCGTCAAAAGGGTTCCAGTGGTACAGCCCTTGGAACGTCTGGTCGGCATACTGCATTTTCAGATAGTGGCGCAGGCCATTCTGAGGCACGAAGGCCAGATACGAGGCCATGCGCGACGGCACCGCGCTAAGCGGGCTGGCAATGAGATTCAGGCTGGCGGCAAGCGCGGCGAACAGGGCTAATCCTCCATAAGGGCAACACCGCCAATTGTAAGCGATATAGGCGTAACTGCGTCGGTTTGGTGGTGATTGCCGCGTTTTCATTGCAAAAATGGCCCGCGCCTCGAAGTGAGGAACGGGCCATTTTTACGACTCGGTTGACTTACGCTTTGGCAGTTGTGGTCAGCGCGCCCAAATCGGCGGCCAGCTTTTCGGTGGAGAAGGCTTCAATCAAGTCGCCTTCCTTCAAGTCGCTGAAGTTGGCTACGCCGATACCGCACTCCATGCCGTTGGTGACTTCGCGGGCATCGTCCTTGAAGCGCTTGAGCGAACCGATCTTGCCCTTGAACACCTGTTCGTCGCCACGCATGACCTTGATTTCCGCGTCGCGACGGATCACGCCATCCTGCACACGGCAGCCGGCAATGGTACCCACCTTGGGAATCCGGAAGACGTTGATGACTTCCGCACGGCCCACGTAATTCTCCTTGAATGTAGGTTCGAGCAGGCCCATCATGGCCAACCGCATTTCGTCCTGCAACTCGTAAATGATGGAATGCAGGCGGATCTCCACATTTTCCTGCTGCGCCAGATCCGCGGCCTTGCGCTCGGGGCGCACATTGAAGCCGATGATGATGGCATTGGAGGCCGAAGCCAGCAGCACGTCGCTTTCCGTGATGGAGCCGACGCTGGAGTGGATGACCTTGACGCGTACTTTCTCGGTCGACATTCTGACCAGTGAATCGGCCAGCACTTCAACCGAACCGGTCACATCGCCCTTGATGATGATGGCCAGGTCCTTCACGCCGGCCTGACGAATCTGCTCCGCCAGTCCTTCGAGCGAGACCCTGGAACTCTTGGCCAACTGCGCCTCGCGTTCCTTCATCTTGCGGTACTGCGCAATGCCCTTGGCCTTGTCGCGATCGGCTACGACCAGGAAGGTGTCGCCGGAGTCCGGCATGGCCTCAAGTCCCAGCACTTCTACCGGGGTTGAAGGACCAGCCTCTTCCAGGGCACGTCCACGGTCGTCGAACATGGCGCGAACCTTGCCGAAGGTGTTGCCGACAATGTAGCTGTCGTTCAAGTGCAGCGTTCCGTCCTGTACCAGCACGGTAGCCACCGCGCCGCGACCGCGATCGAGTTTGGCTTCGAGCACCGAACCGACTGCCTTGCGTCCCGGAGTGGCCTTGGGAGCCTTGATATCCGAAACCAGGCAGATCATCTCAAGCAGCAGGTCGAGATTGATCCGCTTCTTGGCCGAAACTTCGACGAACACGGTGCCTTCGCTGCCGGCTGCCCATTCTTCCGGAATCAGGCCGCGGTCGGCCAGTTGCTTCTTGACCCGGTCCGGGTTGGCATCGGGCTTGTCGATCTTGTTGACCGCTACGATGATCGGCACTTCCGCAGCTCGGGCGTGGTCGATGGCCTCGATGGTCTGAGGCATGACTCCGTCGTCGGCAGCCACCACGATGACCACAATATCGGTCACCTTGGCGCCGCGAGCACGCATACGCGTGAACGCTTCGTGGCCCGGCGTATCGAGAAAGACGATTTCGCGGCCGGAAGCCGGCGAACCTTCCTTGTTAAACCGCACCTTGTAGGCGCCGATGTGCTGCGTGATGCCGCCGGCTTCGCCTGCCGCTACATCGGTTTCCCGAATCGCGTCGAGCAAGCTGGTCTTACCGTGATCGACATGGCCCATGACGGTCACCACAGGCGAACGCGGAACTTCGAGCTCCCCGGTGTTATCGGCTTCGAGAACCTCTTCAATGGCCTGGTTCGCAATCTCTTCTTCGTAGCTGATCACGTTGGCTGCGGCGCCGAACTTGGCTGCCACGTCCTTGACCATCTCCGCATCGAGAGACTGGTTGACGGTGACAAAGACTCCGCGCATGAGCAGGGTTGCGATCAGATCCTTGGCGCGAATTTCGAGTTTCTCGGCCAAGTCCTTCACGCTGATGCCTTCGGTCACGGTGAATTCCCGTGTGATCGGCAGCGGCTCATTGCTGAAGTGTGTCGCACCACCAAAACGTGGCGGCGGCACAAAGCCCTTCATCGGGCCTTCCTTCGTCTTGGGGTATTGCGGCCGTCCGCCACGACCCCGGGCAGGGGCACGCTGAGGACGCGGAGCCTCGCCGGTCGGCGCAGCGCCACCCGGTGCAAAACCACCGGGGCGCGCACCGCCAAAGCCACCCGGACGCGGTGGGCCGAAGCCTGGACGCGCGCCAAAGCCGGGCCGTCCACCAGGGCCGCCCGGTCCGGCATAACCGCCGGGAGCCGTGCGGGTAGGATGTTTGGGACGCGGACCACCGGGGAACTGGCCCGGAGCCTGTCCCTGGCCGGAAGCACCCTGGGGACGCTGGCTATAGCCGCCAGGACCGCCCGAAGGCCTCCGGTCGAAGATCGGTCTGCCACGCTGAATCCCAACGCCCTGGCCTGCAGCGTTCGGTGGCGGAGGCGGAGGAACGACAACCGGCGGGGCCTTGTATACCGGGCGAGGCCCGGTCTGGGGCATTACAACGCGGCGCGGTGGCGGTGCGGCAGCTCCTTGCGGAGCGCCGTGAGCGCCATGCAGAACAGGACCGCCTGGGCGCTGTACGCGCTGATCCACAGCCTGAACTGTGGGAGTTGCATGGGCCGGTGCCGAGACGGCGCCAGCATCCGCTGTCGGTGCTGCTTCCGCCGTAGAGGCAGATTTAGGCGCTTCCGCGCTTGAGGCGGCCGCTGTCACCGCCTGCACGGCGGCGCTCGAAGCCGTTGCTACGGGAGCAGCTTCTGGCGCGGCCATGGTAGGTATCGGGGCTGCTGCTACGGGTGCTGCGGCGACAGTCTGTACGGCTGGCACTGCAGGTTCCGCAGCGGCCTGTGCCACTGGCTGTGCAGGCGTTACCGGCGGTTTTACCGCAACAGGTGCCTGTTCTGCCGGACGTGGCTGTGCCGGCGCGACGGCAGGGGAGACCGGCGGCTTGACAACGACGGCCACGGGAGGCGGCGCCACTGCTACAGCAGGACGCGGCGTGCCCGCAACGGGAGATTTCCCTGCAACAGGAACAGCCACCACCGGATTGGCAGGTGGCCGCGAAGCGATAGCCGGCGGAGCCGGGTGCACAATCTGAGGAGCCTGACGCGGTTGAGGAAAAATCTTCCGCGGCTCCGGACGCGTTGGAGTGGACGCGGCGGAGGGTGGCGCAACAGCGACTGCACCGGGGGGGGGGGGTTGATTCAGCGCAGACCGGGGGGGGGGAGGGGGGGCCTGAGGCGACCGCGCCGGCACATGCGCGTGGCGGACCTCTTCTTCCTTTTCCTTGGCCTGTAGAGCCTTCAGCACGTCTCCGGGTTTGGAAATATGCGAGAGATCGATCTTGGGGGTAAACCCTTGCGCAGCACGGGCCGGCGCACTTGCGTGCCCGGACGAGCGCGCTTCCTGCTCGCGATACGCCGCGCGAACTTTTTCGGCCTCATAGGCTTCCAGAGAACTGGAATGGGTCTTGCCACTGTCCAAGCCGAGCTCTGCCAGCAGGTCGAGAATCTTTTGACTCTTAACCTCTAACTCGCGCGCGAGAATATTGATTCGAACCTTACTCATCCGCCTCTTTTCAGATTGTGCTACCCAAAGCCCTTAGTCGCTCATAGCTACCTCATGGCAATGGCTGCTCGTGGAACTTTCATTATCGCTTGATTGACCTGGAAAAGTGGCGCGCATCTTACGCGCCATCCTCTTCGGCCGCCTGCTCTTCCTTGGTTCCGCTCATTTCGTTTTCTTCCAACCCGGACGGCTCCGCATCGTTTGCCGCAGGCACGTTTTCTACCGCCAGCTCCGAGGCTGTGAGACTTTCGTCTTCTGCGCCCGACTCGAACAGGCTTTCAGCCTCTTCGGGAGCAGTGCCAGATTCTTCTTCAACTGCTTCGGCATGAACGCTTTCCGCTTCTTCGAGAGCAACGGAGGCGTTTTCCAGCTCGGCTTCGGCTGTATCTTCGGCCGCATCCGCGGTCGCTATTTCTGCCTCGCCGGCGATCTTGCCGCCGATTTCACCGTCTTCAGCCGGCTCGTCGCCCATTGCTTCGGTTGCCACGGGCTCTTCGCTGGCTGTGGCCGGCACATGGCCTTCCTCGCCCTCTTCGAAATGACCGAAGTAGTGACGAACTGCCACGCTGATTCGTTCCAGCGTCTTTTCGCCGATGCCGGGAATTTCTTCAAGCTGTTCCGGCGTCATATCCGCCAGCCCCTCGACCGTGGTAATGCCAGCCGCCACCAGCTTTTGAATGATGCCTTCCCCCAGCTCCGAAACCTGCTCGATGGGTGTCGAAGGTCCGCCGGAAAGGGCCTGCATCTGCTGCTCGACCTCCTGGCGTTTCTCCTCTTCACTCTTGATGTCGATCTTCCAACCGAGCAACTTGGCCGCCAACCGCACGTTCTGGCCCTTTTTGCCGATGGCCAGCGACAGTTGGGTGTCGTCCACGATTACTTCGAGCTGCTTGTCGGTCAGGTCGCTGATGGAAACGCGGCTTACCTTCGCCGGCTGCAGCGCCTTCTCGGCAAACGTCGTGATCTCTTCGCTGAACTCGATAATGTCGATCTTTTCTCCGCGCAACTCGCGGATGATCGACTGCACGCGCATGCCCTTCATGCCAACGCACGCGCCCACCGGGTCTACGTCCTTGTCGCGGCTCATCACGGCAATCTTGGTCCGCTCGCCAGCTTCGCGGGCAATGGCGCGAATTACCACCGTATTGTCGTAAATTTCAGGCACTTCGGACTGGAACAGGTTCGAAACCAGCTCCGGCGCGGCCCGCGAAACAATGACTTGCGGTCCCTTTGCGGCGCGGTCCACCTTCAAGAGCACAACCCGCACACGTTCGCCCAGACTGAACTGCTCCAGCCGCGACTGCTCGCGCTTGGGGCAGCGGGCTTCCGCCTTGCCCAAGTCGAAGATGATGTCCTGGCCTTCGATGCGCTTTACCGTCGCATTCAGCACTTCTTTTTCGCGGTGGGCGTATTCCTGGAAGATCGTGTCCCGTTCCGCTTCGCGCACTTTCTGGAAGATGACCTGCTTGGCCAACTGCGCGGCAATGCGGCCCAGGGGACTGGTGTCGCGATAGAGCCGGATCTCGCTGCCTACCTCGACATCGGGTGCCAGCGCACTGGCCTCGGCCAGCGTGATCTGGTTCACGGGATCTTCGACCTGTTCCTCATCCGCCACCACGGTCTTAAAGATGTAGGCCTGAATCTCGCCGGTCTCTTTGTTCAGTTCCCCGCGCATGTTTTCCTGGGTTTTGTAGAACTTGCGCGTGGCCAGGGCGATCGCCTCTTCCACGGCGCCCACAACGATGCCGGGATCGATGCCCTTTTCGTGGCTTAGAAGTTCGATACTTTGATATAAAGCGCTGGTGGCCATACTCTGCTTACTCTCTCGAATTTGCTCGTCCGGACGGGTCATTGCTGATCCACATCCGGTTCGGTTGATGTCGGCTCCCCACCGTGCCCCGGTCAACGGCCGGGCTCCAGTGCGAAAGCAAAAATTGTCTGACCACTTATTAGATGACGCTACGCCAGCTCAGCGATGTTGCCCAGTCCAAAACTACCGCCATCCTGCCCACAAAATGCTGTTCTCTTGAGCGAAGCGCCGCGTAATCGAAGAACCTGCATCGGCCTTTTACTCGTTCGCCGGTCAGTTCGCCTGAGAATCCGGGTGCCCCGGGTCTCTTCTTTGAGGCCGGAGAGCACTCCTCTTAAATTTCCGGGATCAATTGCGCTTTCTCGATATTGCTCAAGCCGATTTCCACTGTGCTTACGCCAGCTTTCCGGCTCTTGCTGTTCTGTTTCACTGCTCCGAGGTCGAGCGTAATCGTTTCCGCTGCTCCAGCCGCCAACCGTCCCTGCCAGTGACGGTTATTTCGGACCGGCTCGAAGGTCTGTATCTTCACCAGACTCCCGGCAAACCGTTGAAACTCTTCCAGCTTGCTTAGCTTGCGATCCAGTCCCGGCGAACTTGCTTCCAGTGTGTACTCACCGCCGGGGATCAGGTCCTCTACATCCAGCAGCACGCCGAAATCCCGGCTAAACGCGGCGCAATCCTCATGGGTGACGCCGGAAAGCTGCTCCACGCTGAGGGAGCCCTCCATCAGCCGCTCCGGCAGCCCCTCGGCCCCGGCGGCGATTTCCGCCTTCAATCGTGCGCGCCCCTCGGCGTTCTTTTCGAGAAAGATGCGCAAGGTCCGCTCCTTGGCGGGTCCCGCGAACTCCAGGTTCACCAGATCGAGACCATGCGAGGCAGCCACTCGTTCCGCCGCTTTCCGAATTTCTTCTAGCTTGACCGCCATCGTCTCCATGCCGCTCTACAGCGGCAGATGCCCGAGGAATTTGTTCCAAATAAAAAGTGGGCTCTAAGCCCACTCATCTCTCCGCCAGCCGGCATACTCACAGCAACTCAGGCGGACAAATTCGTCTGCTTTTTTAGAATACGGCTAAATCGGGGGAAATTCAATGCGCCTCTGTGCGAAAGGGACCGAAATTCACTTACCAGATCCGTCGCACCCCGAAACCGTCCAGCAGGGGGTCGGGGCTCATCACCGGAATATCCAATCCCAGGGCCTGCGCCGCAATCATGCGGTCGAAGGGATCGCGATGTTCTGCCGCCAATCTGCCTGCGCGGAGTGACGACTCCGTATCGATCGACAGCAGCGTGTAACCTGCATCTTCCATCACGTCCAGGTAGTCACGTTCCAGCTTTTCTGCGCCGGCAAGCTTGCCCAACCTCACTTTGGTCGCAATTTCCCAAGCTGACGCAGCGGACACCAGAATTACGTTCTCGTTGTCGGCGATCACGTCCCGTACTTGCCGGCTCAAAGCCGAAGGAGACAACGTGGCCCAGATCACCACGCATGTGTCGAGCAGGACTTTCACTCCGCGCCGCCGTTCCAAAGCCGCAGTTCTTCCCCTGGCAGGGGTTCGAAGAACTGCTCCGTCAGCACAAATCCAGGCGTCTCAAGCGCGCCAAGCCGCTTCTTCCCGGTTGGCTGAATCGCTTCCAGACGAGCCACCGGGGTCTTGTTCCGGCCGGAGGTGATAATGACCACTTCGCCTTTTTGCGCCTGCTTCACGAAATGAGAGAGGTTGGTTTTCGCCTCAAATATTGTTGCGGTAATCATTTCGAACGTCTCCTGCTAACTTAGATTAGCTAAGTATTGAAATTGTTTCAAGAGCCTGTTTTCACTGTGTCAATGCGCAAGCCGGATCTGTCCCGGTGCTAAACTCAGCCATGCCCGTGGCACCGTCTCACCCTCGTCAATCCGCTGCTTCAGTCGCTGAATCCCGCGCGGCCCTGCTCAAACATGCCGCCCGCGATGCCGTGGATTATCTCGAAACGGTGAATACCCGTCCGGTAGCTCCCACGCGGGAGGCCGTCAATGCGCTGGCTGCCCTGCGCGGTCCACTTCCTGACGGTCCCACAAGTCCCGAGGCGGTTCTACATTTGCTGAGCGAGTACGGCTCGCCCGCTACCGTTGCCAATGGAGGCGGCCGCTATTTCGGCTTTGTGAACGGAGGCTGCTTGCCAGCGGCCATGGCTGCCGGCTGGCTGGTGAGCGCCTGGGACCAGAACTCCGCGTTTCAGGTGCAATCGCCGGTGAGCGTGGCTCTCGAAGAGACCGCGCTCGACTGGGTTCGCCAACTGCTTGGCCTGCCTGCGGGCTGCGGCGGGGCAGTCGTCACCGGAGCCACCATGGCGAACTTTGCCGCCCTGGCTGCTGCTCGTCACGCGTTGCTGGCCCGCGCCGGTTGGGACGTGGAAAGCGATGGCCTGTTCGGCGCGCCGCCCATCACTGTCGTTGTGGGCGAAGAGGTGCATAGTTCCCTCATCAAAGCGCTCGGCATGTTGGGAATGGGCCGCAACCGCGTCGTCCGCGTTCCCGTGGATGGCCAAGGCCGCATGAAAGCCGACTCTCTGCCGCCCCTCGATGCAAACACCATCCTCTGCCTGCAGGCGGGCAACGTGAACACCGGCGCATTCGACCCGGCCAGTGTCCTCTGCCCCATTGCCCGCGCCGCCGGTGCGTGGATTCATGTGGATGGCGCCTTCGGCCTCTGGGCCACGGTGTCTGCAGAGCACAAGCGTTTCACCCATGGCTACGATCAGGCCGACTCCTGGGCTACCGATGGACACAAATGGCCCAACATCGGCTATGACTGCGGCATTGCCCTGGTGCGCGAGCCCAAGCACCTCAAAGCCGCCATGGCGGTCGAGGCCGCTTATCTGGTTCAAGGCGATCAGCGCGAGCCGTCCCACTACAATCCCGAACTCTCCCGGCGCGCGCGTGGAGTGGAACTTTGGGCCGGTCTCCGGTCGCTGGGTCGCTCCGGCATGGCCGAGATTGTCGAGCGCACTTCCAGTCATGCCCGTCGCTTTGCCGCGGGGCTTCGCGCTGCCGGCCACCAGGTGCTCAACGATGTCGTCATCAATCAGGTGCTCGTTTCTTTCGGTGGCCCCGAAAAGACTCTTCGGGTCGTGGGCCGCCTTCAGAAGGACGGAACCTGCTGGTGCGGGTCGACCGTCTGGCAGGGGCACACCGCCATGCGCATCAGCGTTTCCTCATGGGCCACCACTGTTGAAGATGTCGACCGCAGTCTGGCAGCGATGCTCAAGGCAGCCGAAGACGAAGCGACGGACTAGGCGCTGCGGCATGACTTCTTCCAGTGACAATCACGCCTTGCTCGTCTTGCGTCCTGCCGTTTGGGGAGACGGCGAAACTTCCTTTTATCGGCGGGCAAAACGCCGCGCGCGGAGGGATTGCTCCGGCTACTTCCGCATCGATTCATGCGCGCTATCGCTGAAACCGTTTTGCACGCAGGGCTGCAACGCATGACAATAGCGGAATGAAATCCTCCCGGATTGTTGTTTTTGCCTTGCTGAGCCTGTTTGCGGCATTGCCTACGTTGAGCGCCCTTGAAAAGCAGCCCGCCTCCATCTATCGCCAGCGGCGTGTGGAACTGGGCGCCAAGCTGCAGGGCGGCGTGGCCATTCTGTTCGCGGCGGAAGAACCGCTGCTCGATTTCCTGCCCTACCGCCAGGATGAGGACTTTTATTACCTCACCGGGTGGAACGAGCCCGGGGCTGCGCTGCTGATCGTAGGCGACTCGCCGCAGACCCAATCTGCGCCAGCCCGCAATTACACCGAAATTCTGTTTCTTCCCACGCGCGACCTGCGTATGGAAAAGTACACCGGCATCAAGCTCGATGCGGCCACGCCGGGAGCCGCCGAGGCTGCAGGCGTGGACTCCGTCGAGGCGATGACCGAGTTGCCCAAGGTGCTGAATAGCCTTATCGCCCCCGATCATCGCCTGTTCTATCGGGAATGGACGCAGCCCACGGCTCCGCAGGGCAAGGCGCTGGTCGGCTTTCTCGCGGCTACGCTGGGGATGGGGGAACCTGCTTCGTCGCGCGACGTAGGCTCGCTCATCCAGCAGTTGCGGGTGGTCAAAGACCCGGGCGAAATCGAGCTGCTCAAGAAGGCCAGCGACGCCTCCATTGCCGGGCAGCGCGCCATGTTCAAGGCGGTGAAGCCTGGAGTGACCGAGCGCAGCGTGGCCGGCAAAATGACCGCCGCATGGCTCGACTCCGGCTGCGAGAGGGCATCGTATGCGCCCATCGTGGGTTCGGGGCCTAACTCGACCACGCTGCATTACGCCGCCAATTCCCGCACCATCCAGAACGGCGATGTCGTCGTTGTCGATGCGGCTTGCGAATACTCCATGTATGCCGCCGACATTACCCGCACGGTTCCGGCGAATGGCCATTTCACCGCACGCCAGCGCGAAATCTACAACATTGTTTTAGGATCGCAACAGGCGGCCATCGACGCGTTCGTCGCGGGCAAGTCCAAAATCAACGATCGCGACCGCAACGATCCCGACTC
>JAATGG010000127.1 GCA_015654835.1 Terriglobales bacterium | reverse complement strand
GGGGAACGGGCGCATGGCAAAGCCCTGCTCGGCCTGCATGATACGGATGAGCTCGATGCGAGTTTTCGGGTTGAGCTGGGACTTGTCCAGTGCTACGTGGGTGGGCTCGACCTGCGCAAAGCGGCGGTCTACGGGAGCCTCGCCGTTATTGGTCACCTTGCCGGTGTGCGTATTGACGGTGATGACCTGGGCTGAGACCATTGCTGCCAGTAGCGCGAGGGCGCAGATGCCCGCGGCCCGCAGAGCGGGATGAAGGCGACCGGTGTTTGCGGTGGCTGGCCGCCTCTCCTGGGATGAGGATGCCTTTTTCATGGGCCCCCCCCATGGTTACGTACAAGAATGGCCCACACCCTGGAGGGAATCAAGTGAAAAGGTCAAATATGAATGGAAGCGGCCTTGGGAGCGGCATCGAGAAAATTGCCGCATGGAAAGGAGAAACCGCTTCTAATGAGAATCGTTGTCTGAGGAAGGCGGCGGTTGCTCCGACCTGGACGCGGGCGCGGGCGCCGCCGCGGGAAGAATTTGCACCAGTACGGGAGCCTGAGGCTCAGCCGGTCGCGTCGCGGCTTCATGCTGCTGACGTGCCGCCGCATCCAGGTCCACGGCAATGCCACCCGGCACGAAGACGGGCGCGTTATAGCGGTAATCCAAATCGCGGGTCGCCCGGTAGACGGCTGGAAGCGCTGCCAGCAGAACGAAGAAAGCCAGCCAGCTTCCGTCGAGGCCGAAGCCGCCACCGGTGAGCCAGAAGGGCCCCATGGGGTCACCCTCTACCACGGAGGAATGGCTACTGATACCGCTCACCGCCAATCCAAAGATGAGGGCGCGGCTTGCCTTCCATGCGAAATTAAGTCCCCAGCTTAACCAGAGGGCCTTGGTGCGCAGGTAGGCTGTTGAAAGCAGAAGACTTAGCATGATGGAGACGGCGATGCTGGTGCGGCTTGTCCCGGGCTGCAAGGCTTGCACGATAGCATAGAAGGCAGCAAAGCCGATGGCTGCGCCGACCGACCCCACTGCGTCGGCAAAACGCTGAAAGCCGTAACCGCGGAAGGCCATTTCTTCTACCAAGGCTAATAGCGCAAAAAACACAGCGTCGGCTACCAGCCATCCCCAGGCAGAGGCGTGAGTGGAAAGGACGATGGCGATGCCGCCGACTATCGTGAGTGGTAATACGCAGACCACGGCCAGCGCCCATCCCATGGCGAGGCCGAGTCCGGCTTCGCCGCGCCAGCCCGCACGCAGCGGAAAACCCTGCGTGCCGATTGGGTGCGTCTGACGGTCGAAGGTGATTCCAAAGCCCGCGTAGCCGAGCAGCAGCAGGAGAGCCAGCAGCGCCTGAGAGACCAGGGGAGACCAGCGTTCATTGACCAGTGCCTGTGCCCAGTGTTGCGCGACCGTCCGCGCGAGAAAGAAGAAGAGGACAGCGGCGATAAACCGCGCATAAGCACGCAGCCGGCCGCGTGGAGGCTGAACGGTATTGCTCATGCGTACTCTCCCGTTTCTGCCGGACGGTGGCGGGGCATTACACGGCACGTGGGCTCACACGCGGTTTGACGCAATTCCAACGAAAGACCCGAGTTGCCGAACCCATGCCAATGCGCCGCCAACGTTAACCTTCCGTATAGAACTGCGCAATATTGCGGAATTTTTCCTGCCGAGCAGCTATCAGGGCGTCCAGCGAAAGCTGCTTCAGCACGGACAAATGCTTTTGGAGAGCACTGCCCAGGAGTCCGGCCCCCGCTTCGTGGTCGGTATGCGCGCCCCCTGGCGGCTCGGGAATGATCTCGTCCACGCAACCCAACGCGGCAACTTCGGGGGCGGAGATGCGCATGGCCTCGGCCGCCAACTGCTTTTGACCCGCGTCGCGCCACATGATGGCTGCGCAGGACTCCGGAGTGATGACGAAGTAGAGCGCATTTTCGAGGATCAGTACGCGATCGCTCACGGCCAGAGCCAAGGCTCCGCCCGATCCGCCCTCGCCGCTGATGACGGAGATGGTGGGAACGCGCAGACGGGACATCTCGCGGATATTCCGCGCAATGGCTTCCGCCTGCCCGCGTTCTTCGGCACCGAGGCCTGGATACGCGCCGGGTAGGTCAATAAAGGAGATGACCGGCCGGTGGAACTTTTCGGCGAGCTTCATGCAGCGCAGGGCTTTGCGATATCCCTCGGGATTCGGCATGCCGAAATTGCGGCGTACCCGCTCCTTGGTGCTGCCGCCCTTGCGGTTGCCGATGACCAGCACCTCTTCGCCGGCGAGCCGGGCCATGCCGCACGCGACAGCTTCGTCGTCGCCAAAGGCACGATCCCCGTGAATCTCGCTGAAATCTGTGAAGATCCGCTCGATGAAGTCCATGGGGTAAGGCCGTTGGGGATGCCGTGCCTGCTCGATTCTTGTCCATGCCGGGGAAACCGCAGCCTGGATGGAGATTTCTGATTCCTGTTCGCTCATCGTTACCTGGAGCCACAACGGCAATGTCGTTGGCCCTCAGGTGATTCTACGGGGCGCAGCCCGTTGGAACCAAATGGAATGCGAGGGTGGCTGGAATTATGCCGAAGTTGGCAGGGCACCATGCGACGGTGCCGGGTTCGGAAGGGCCGAAGCCGAAGGGATGAATCGGGGAGGATGCAAATCGAGTTCTTCGGCTTGCCCTGGGTGTATTAGGGTTGATTCCAACATGCCGTGTGGTGGCATGGAAGCGGAAAAGGTGCTTGCAGTGTTTGAAGCGTTCAAGGCCATTTGAGGGCAACCCCCCTGAAGAATTCCTCTTCTGGCCTGAGGCACCCGTAGACTGGGGGAAGCAGAAAAGCGAGGGGCATGAGCGCAGCCATCGAATTCCGAGAGGTGTCTTTTGCGACCCCACAGGGGCGTCTGCTGTTGGACCGCATCACGCTGCCGGTCGAGGAAGGCACGACGGCGGCGATCCTGGGGCGCAGCGGCTCCGGGAAGACTACGCTTCTGCGGACCGTCAACCGCATGGTTGAGCCCACAGCGGGCGAGGTACGGGTGCAGGGCAAGAGCGTGCGAGATTCCGACCTGATCCCGCTGCGGCGAGGCATGGGATATGTGATTCAGGAGACGGGCTTGTTTCCGCATTTCAATGTGGAGCGGAATGTCGGACTGGTGTTGGAGGCCGAGGGCTGCCCGCGTGCGGAGCGTGTCCGCCGCAGCCACGACCTGCTCGCCGCGGTGGGGCTGGATCCGGACAGCTTTGCGCGACGCTATCCGCATCAGCTTTCTGGAGGGCAGCGCCAACGTGTCGGACTGGCGCGCGCGCTGGCTGCCGAGCCAAGCGTGCTGCTGATGGACGAGCCATTCGGGGCGCTTGATCCGCTGACCCGCGCCGAGATGCAGGACATGCTTCGCGATCTGCTGGGCCGGTTGAAGAAGACGGTTCTGCTGGTCACGCACGACCTCGACGAGGCTCTCTATTTAGGCACGCGGATCGTGTTGCTGAGCGAGGGGAAGTTGATTGCCAATCTCGACCCTGGGGAGTTTATGCGCTCGGGGCAGCCGGAGATCGTGTCCTATCGACAGGCTTT
>JAATGG010000045.1 GCA_015654835.1 Terriglobales bacterium | reverse complement strand
TCTTTTTGAATTCAAGCGGCTCTACGACTCCGAAGCGGCGCTTGAAGAGGCTTTGCCGGAACTGGTTCAGCGCTTTCCCGCCCGCTATCGCAATCTCTCGCTCAAAGATCTCTCCGATGAGATGCACAGGGCGATGATCGAGCTCGATCTGGCCGGTCTGGTCAATGCCGCTTGCGACGAGGACTTTGACCCGGTCCTTACGCCCGCGCAGACCTACCAGAAGCTTGTCCGCCACGAAACCGAGCGCATCCGCTTCAAGGAGATGGCTGGCCGCATTGCTGCTGTCATGCTCGTTCCTTATCCTCCAGGCATTCCCATGTCGATGCCCGGCGAGCGCCTCGGTGGTCCGGAATCGCCGGTCATCAAGCTTATCCTAGCCATGGAGCAATTCGGCAAGCGCTTCCCTGGCTTCGAGCGCGAGGTGCACGGTATCGAAGTGGATGGAGACGGCAACTATTGGATGCGTGCAGTGATCGAAGATATGGACCAGCCGCACCGCGAATCGGAAGAAACTTCTTTCGCCGGCGAGCCGCCCATCAATGCGCCCAGCCTGCCTGACAGGCCCGTGCGCCATTCGACAGAGTAACGGATATTTTTGGAGTAATTTGTCTCTGCAGAAACGGCACAGCGTCTGCTGCCCGTTTCAGCAAGTTCGGGACGAAGAATTGAGCGCCGCCGCTTGCACATCCGCCGCCCTACAAGCACCCAAACAAATTGACTTCTTATCGGGCGGAAAGGGCGCGTCAGTGTTGTGAATACAGTCCTGACTCGATATTCAGCCGCTCGTCGGGCGCAACTTCACCTTTTCGAGGTGCCGGGCAAAAATAGCCATAATATGACTAACCTGTATATGTAGCATATAGCGCTGCCCGCCAGTGGCATGGCGGGCAGTCGGTAAGTCTGATTGTGTGAGCGATGTAATTCAACTTCGAGTAATGATAATACCTAAGATGATACCTCCAAAACCGATGCTAACGATGGCCACTCCGCGAACGAATCGGTTAACTTTTGCAGTCGTATCCCCGCGTAGTTGCCTTCGTCTGATCCTAGCGCAATAGATCGAAATCGCACCGTAAAGCAACGCCATAGGGAAGACAAAATGGTTCGCGTTTGTTATTAGCCAATTCATAACCGCTCCTTTACAGCTCAGAAGCCACAACCGAGTACATGCCCGATACCCCAGCCTGTGGTAGCTAAACCTCCATAGTAGCCTATTCCGGCCCATGCAGCGCCTACCAGAATTGGTTCGGCCCCCGCAGTCATTATTGCAAGTGATGTAAAAATCAGACCTAAAAGGAAGATAGCTCCCCCGTCCTTCTTACAGCTCCATCCCCCGTCACGACCACCTCCATCCGGGGGAAGAGATCGCATATTCACAGCGGGACGCAAACGAGGTTTCTTGCCGTTGTAGCGATAGATGGTTTCCATCAAAGATGGTTCGGTCTCGCCTCTCATTCTGGCGTTCTGGTTATTCTGAAGCGCCGTCTGTATTTGCAGGTTCTCCTTTAGTGCTGTTAATAAATGTATCGTGAGTCCATTCTGCTTCAGATCAATCAGAGCATTATTAAGAGATCCAGCATCGGAAGGAATAACGTTAACGCACTGTTGTATATCGGAAAGTTAAATACTAGGCTGGTAGACCTGCACCTGTTGTAATGTTGGATTCATATCAAAGCTATTGCCGTCTATTGAACTAGGTGTATAGTCCCGGCATTTGGTGGATTGGATCGAGGATAAATCTGTCGGGTTCTTTTTGCCAGCATTTGCATATGAATTCGTAGACGGTGAGGCCGGCGAGGGTTTTGAGTCTTCTGGCGAAGTTGTATGCGGCGATGAAGTCATTCAGGTGCGTGCGCAATTGGTTGTGGCTGTCGTAGTGGTATCGCTGGACAGTAGCTTCTTTGATGGTTCTGTTCATGCGCTCGACCTGTCCGTTGGTCCATGGATGGTTTGGTTTTGTGAGGCGGTGATCGAGGCCATGGAGAAGACAGACGCGATCAAACGGATGCCCACGAAAGCGTGCAGTCGGCCCCCTGCGGTTCTTGGGCAGATCGGCGAATTGGATGCCGTTGTCGGTCAGCACCGTGTGGATGCGGTACGGTACCGCAGCAACCAGCGATTCGAGAAAGGCGGCAGCAGTTCGCATATCGGCGCGATCCACCAACTCCACGAATGCGAATTTCGAAGTGCGATCAATGGCCACGAATAGATAGAGTTTTCCTTCGGCAGTGCGCACCTCGGCCAGATCGATGTGGAAGTAGCCAATCGGATAGCGATCGAACTTCTTTCGCCTGGGCGTGGTGCCTTCCACTTCCGGCAAGCGGCTGATGCCGTGCCGTTCCAGGCAACGATGCAATGAGGAACGAGTAAGGCCAGAGATCGTGGCCTGCAAGGAGTAAAGGCAGTCGTCGAGCGGCAGCAACGTGTGCTTGCGAAAGGCAACGATAATCGCTTCCTGCTCCACGCTCAACACCGTGGAACGGGGGTTCTTCGGTCCCGTCGGCAGATCGGCCACCGAACAGCGCTTCCGCCACTTGGCCACTGTCTTGGGGTTGATTCCGTGACGCCGAGCCAGTGTCCTCAAGCTCTCTTGACTATGTTGTATCGCTCGACGGACCGCCTCTGTCGTAGTGGCGCCCCGGTGTAAAACCTGCCCCATAGTGCCTCCTTCCATGTTTGTGAAAAGTATGCACCACCAAATACCGGGACTATACAACTAACTCCATTTAGAGATGATTGGAGAAAGGAATCGAACCCGATGCTAGTAAAATGGTCGTAAAGGGTGCTACAACTGAAGGCCATATTTCTCCAATCGTTAGGACTGTAGGTCCCCCCATAAACATTAGCAACCATTTGGGCATGAGTTGCGCATGCTCAAATGGTTGCTGGATCGGGTGTTGCTGTCTGAGCGCTAGAACGCTGGCTGATGATAGCAGGAAAGGCCCAGGCCCCAGTTGCAATAGCTGACCTTTTCAGGAATGAACGACGATCTATCATGGGATTTCCTTTCACGTTAGAGTTGATTTGATTCCAAAAATTCGTTTGAATCGAATATCTTTACGGCAGTGACCGGTTACCTTCCCCGAGGCTACGGTTTTGCAGCACAAAGACCCGATTTAAACCTGAGCGGCGTTGATATTGGCTATCTGGAATGTCGGCTGCATCTTAACACAAGCGATTATTGGGTGCCCACGGCATGAAAGTACATCAGCCTTTAGTAATGTCTGATAATGCTTGAATGTTGGGTCTACCCCAAAAAGGGCGTTGGTCTATGCAAAAAAAGAAGCGTTCTCCGGCAGGGCAAGCACGCAAGAAGTCTGTTTAGCAGACTATTTTGTTTCTGAGATGCCATCCTTGTAGAGATCAAAATAGCTATGATCGAGAGCCGCCCGTTGTTCGTTCCTAAGATGTTTCCTGGCATATTACTTGACCTGAATCGCAGGTAGGCTGCCTTGTTCTTCTTTCGCACGAAACATGCCGAGAGTGTTCGAACTCCAGACTAGGTGCCCGGTTGGTGCGATCACGATTACGCCTCCTTCTCCTCCCTTGAGTGCCGGCAACTCTGCGTGGATCATGTGGTCGGCGGCCTGTTGCGGGGGGTGCCCCTGCTCCACGAGGGTACAAATCTGCCGTGCCAAAGTGAGCCGGATAAAATACTCGCCGACGCCGGTGCCGGAGACGGCGCAGGAGCGATCGCTTGCATAGGTTCCGGCCCCGATCAGCGGGGAGTCGCCTACGCGTCCCGGCAGCTTGCCCTGCATGCCTCCCGTCGATGTGGCCGCAGCCAGGTGGCCTTCACTGTCGCGCGCGACGGCACCGACGGTTCCAAAGCGATGCGCGAACATGGGCGATGCGGACGAGGCTGCGGGGCCGGTGGCAGAGCCGACTCCAGCCGGTCGCGGAGGAACGGGACGACCGCTTGCACGCATGACCGAAGCAAATTCCTGCCAGCGTAATTCGGTAAAAAAGAAGGAAGGTGGTTGTTGCTCCAGACCCTGTGCGCGTGAGAATGCGTCCGCCCCTGCGCCGACCATCATTACGTACGGTGTGTGCTCCATGACGGCGCGGGCCAGCGAGACAGGATGCCGCGTAAACTGTACACCGGCGACCGAACCTGCGGCGAGCGTTGCGCCGTCCATGAGCGCCGCATCCATCTCGTTCTTTCCCTCGGCGGTGAAGGCGGAGCCGCGCCCCGCGTTGAAGAGGGGATCGTCTTCGAGCACCTTCACAGCGGCCTCGACGGCATCCAATGCGTTGCCGTGCCGCTTGAGAACGGCCGACCCGGCCGAGAGCGCTTTTGCGAGAGAGTCGTGGTAAGCGGCCGCTGTTGCTGCGTCCATATGCTCCCACTCAGCCTCTCCTGCGCCGCCATGGATCGCGATGGCCCAAGGCTGTGCTGATTTGGCGCTGTCATTGCCTGCTGCAGGAGTTGCGCCCCACACGGTGGCATGCGGGGCGCATAGAAGGGCAAAGAGGGATATAGATAAAAGAGCAGTCCGGCGGCGAGACGTCATGCAGACCATCTTAAACTTACAAAATTGAGGTGCTGCACGCTGCGGGGAAATTTGCAATGCCTTCGAGAAGCGAAGCCGCCGAACCGATCACTGTGCACCTGATGGGGCGAATTGAACCTTCTGGCCTGCGACGATGGAATCAGGAGGGTTCACCACGATCTGGTCGTTCGCATTAAGGCCGGAAGTTACTTCGAGCGAATCGCCGAAGTCGCGGCCGATGGTTACCGGAACAATGGCTACCTGGCCATTCTGCACCACAGCGGCACTGATTCCCTCGGAACGAAACAGCACTCCATTGACCGGGACGATCAGTGAATTCACGGGAGACGCGAGTTTCAGGTGCACTTCAACCATGGCTCCGGGAATCAGAATGCCTTTGGGGTTATCGACGTCGACTTCTACCCGCAGCGTTCTGGATGCGACTTCCATCGCGTTCGAGGTCCTTACTACCTGTGCCGGAAAATGCTGGCCCGGCAATTCGGGAACGACTAAGGTCGCAGGGGTCCCCGGGGTGGCGGCGCGGGAGTTAGCCTGTGGCACCTGGACATAGATGCGCAGCTTTCCTGTTGCCTCCAAATGGAAGAGTTCTTTGGCGCCACCGTTGCTGCCGGCGTTAATGAGATTGCCGATATCGATGTCTCTGGCAGTAATCACGCCGGCGAATGGCGCATAGATTTTTTCAAAGGATTGCAGTTCTCGCAAGCGTCGCACATTGGCCTGCGCGGAACGCACGGCTGCGCTGGTTGCCGCGGCCTGGTTGACGAAGGTGTCGGTATCCTGCTGGGAGACGGCATTCTGCTTGATCAGGCCGGAATAGCGATCTGCGTTGGTGCGGGCGTTGTTGGCGTTCGCTTCCGCGGTGGCAAGATCCGCTTGCGCTTGCGCCAATTGCTGATCCAGTTCTGGCGTTTCAATCTCCGCGAGCAGTTGTCCGGCTTTCACATGAGCGCCAATGTCAAAGTACCAGCGCCGCAAATAGCCGTCGGTGCGGGCATAGATAGGCGTGTCTGTGAACGCCTCCATGTTGCCAGGCAGCACCAGTTCTTCAGAGGGGCTGCCGAGGCGGGGATGCACAGTGCGCACTATAAGAACTGCGGTCTGTTCTGTCGCCTGCGCCAAGCGTGCCTCCGCATGGGTGCGAGCCAGGATGCCTCGAACCACCAGCAGCACCACACATGCAATCACAACCAAAATCAAAACCGGTATCAGCCTCTTGTAGGATCGCCCGGCGATCTCAGTGTCGTGAGGATTGCTTTGCGGTATTTCCATTTCGTTGCTCATAAAATCTGGACTCCTATCGCGATCTTGCATCCTGTTGAAAGTGCCATATCCATCGGGGTGTATTCGCGATTATGCTTCTTTCAACTGAGCGGGTTGGTGCTTGCGATGCAGCAGGCTGAAAACCACAGGGACAAAAAACAGAGTAGCGACAGTCGCGCAGATCAGCCCGCCGATGACGGCACGGCCTAGCGGCGCATTCTGCTCGCCGCCCTCACCCATTCCAAGGGCCATGGGGACCATGCCCATAATCATGGCGAGCGCGGTCATCAGCACGGGGCGAAAACGAGTTGTCCCTGCCGCCATTGCCGAGGCCACAGAGTCATTGCTCTCCGCAAGGTGCTCTCTTGCAAAAGAAACCACCAGAATACTATTGGCTGTTGCGACTCCCATACACATGATGGCGCCCATCAGGGCCGGCACACTCAGAGTGGTGCGCGTAATAAACAGGAACAGCGCGATGCCACCCAATGCAGCCGGAAGCGCGGTAATGATAATGAACGGGTCAAGCCAGGATTGAAAATTTACGACCATGAGCAAATACACAAGTACGATTGAGAACAGAAGTCCGCCCAGCAAGCTCACATAAGAATCGCGCATCGTAGAAAGCTGGCCGCGAATAAAAAGGCGGCTTCCGACCGGCATCTTCGACCGGTTTTCTTCCACAATTTTCGTGATGTCCCGTCCCACTGCGCCGAGGTCCCGATTGCGCGCGGCGCCATAAATATCCACGACTCGCTGCACGTTGTAGTGGGAGACGACGCCCATTTCGTTGGAGCGTTGAACCGATACTACGTCATCCAGAATCTCCGGCTGCAGGGCATGCGGCCCGGTGATGGGGAGATTCTTCAAGTCGCTCATGGTCTGGACGCGGTATTGCGGGGTTTGTGCAACCAGGTTATAGCTAACGCCGTTTTTGGGGTTGAGCCAGAAAGTCGGCGTAGTCTGAAAACTTCCGCTCAGAGAAATCAGCAAATTGTTTGCAATGTCCTGTTGTGTAAATCCACCCTCGATCGCTTTGGTCCGATCCACATCGAGATGCAGCTTGGGCTGATTGAAGGCCTGCTGAATGCGCAGATCTGCCGCGCCGGGGACATGCCGCAACTGCGAGAGCAGGCTGTTGGCGAAGCGCCGATTACCCTCTGAGTTGGGACCCGCGATTTGTATATCGATGGGTGCAGGCATTCCGAAATTCAGAATCTGGCTTTCCATGTCGGCGGGCAAAAATGCGAAAGTCGCATCGGGATATAGCTGCCGCAATCGCTCGCTGAGCGTATCCACATACTCTTTTGTCGGATGGTGATGCTCACGGAGGCTCACAAGAATATCCGCATCTTCACTACCGATCGGCGCCGAACTGCTATAGGTCAGGTTAATCGGGCTGATAGGTAACCCGATGTTATCCAGGATGCCGTCCAGTTCATCCGACGGAATGGTTTGTCGGATCGTGCCTTCGACCAGATCGCAAATCCGCGCCGCCTCTTCGATGCGGGTTCCAGTGGGTACCCGCATGTGGAGCTTAATCTGGCCGGTATCTACATCTGGAAAGAAGTCCTGCCCCAGCCATGGGACGAGGAGCAGCAGGGAAAGAAAAAAGAGCAAGAAGCACGGCAGAAAAATTCGCCGGTACTGTACCGAAGCGGCAAGGATCGCGGAATAGCCATTGCGAACTTTTGTAAATCCACGATCGAAATTTTGCTGAAACGCAGTAAACGGATTCCAATGACCCTGTTGAAGCGAATTACTGTTGCCGTGCTCTTTCAGGAGATAGGCTGCCAGGGTTGGCACCAAGGTTCGAGAGAGGACATAAGAGGCCAGCATTGCGAAGACGACTGCCTCGGCCAGCGGCACGAAGAGATAGCGCGGAACCCCATTGAGAAAGAACATGGGCAGAAAGACGATGCAGATGCAAAGCGTCGAGACCAGAGCCGGCACAGAAATTTGAGCGGCGCCCTGAAGAATCGCTTCCTTGAGCGGCAGTCCTTCCTCAAGATATCGCTCGATGTTTTCGATAGTTACCGTGGCATCATCGACCAGAATTCCGACGGCCAGAGCGAGGCCGCCAAGCGTCATGACATTGATCGTTTCGTGCAGAGCGGCAAGCGTCAAAATCGAACTCAAGATCGAAAGCGGAATCGAAATCGCAATGATGACGGTGCTGCGCCAGCTTCCCAGGAACAGCAGGATCATCACTCCGGTGAGACAGGCTGCGATAATCGCCTCGCGGACGACGCCGCTAATAGCGGCACGCACGAAAATCGATTGATCGGCAAGAGGCGTGACCTTCAGGCTCTTGGGTAGCGCCGGCGCCATGATGGGAAGAAGTTGCCTGACACCTTTTACGATGTCGAGTGTGGAAGCGTTACCGGCCTTGTAAACGATCAGCAGAGCGCCGCGATGACCGTCCTGGCGCACGATATTGGTCTGCGGCGCAAACCCATTGCGGACGCTCCCTATATCGTGCAGATAAAGCGTCGTTCCATTCACGGCCTTCAAGGGCAGATCGGCAATCCCCGGAATCGTGAGCGGACTGGAGTTCATATCGACGTTGTATTCGTAGGCGCCAAGCTTGGCGGTTCCTGCGGGGACAATCAGGTTCTGCGTCGTGAGGGCACTCACTACATCTTGCGCCGAAACTCCATTCGACTGCATCAATGAAGGGTTTAGATCGACCATGACCTGCGGAGTCTTGCCGCCGTAGGGCCAGGGCACCGCAGCCCCGGCTACGGTAGCCAACTGAGAACGCATATAGTTCATTCCCAAATCGGCTAGTTCTTGCTCGGAAAGAGTCGGGCTGGACAGAGAAAGCTGCAGGATGGGAACGGTGGAGGCGTTGTAACTCATCACCAAAGGCGGGGTGATCCCGGGAGGCATCTGTTTGAGCACGGTTTGCGAGATCGCAGTGACCTGAGCAATGGCCGCATTGATATTTACATTCGGCTGAAAAAATATCTTTACGACCGACATGCCGTTCAGCGTCTGCGATTCGATGTGCTCAATGTCGTTTACCGTGGTCGACAGGCTGCGTTCGTAAGCGGAGACGATACGCCCTTCGAACTCTTCCGGTGCCATGCCCGTAAAGGTCCAGTCCGCGGCCACGACCGGGATATTGATATCCGGGAAGATATCGGTGGGCATCCGTTCGATGACCACGGGGCTGGCAATGATGATCAAAATTGCAAGAACAATAAAGGTATAAGGCCGGGTAAGGGCGAGCCGAACAATCCACATTGGCAGTTCCCATTCTGAGTCAAGAAGACTTTACGAAACGATACTGCTTCGTTTTCATGATAGCCTTAATTTCGACATTATGAAAGCGACACTAGAAATTCAGTCTCCGACCAGGCCTCCCGGCCGTCCTCGCGATGAGACCGCTTGTATCCGCATCCGCGAAGCTACGATCAGCCTGCTTGAAGAGATTGGGTTTGCGAATCTGACCTGCGATGCGATTGCCCAGCGTGCCGGAACCAGCAAGGCGACTATTTATCGCTGGTGGCCTAATAAAGTTGCTGTGGTCATCGACGCATTCACCAAGACCGTTTCTCCCGCGATTCCTTTTCATGAGGCAGATACGCTAGAGGAATACGTGACGGTGAATCTGCGGCAGTTTGCAAAGGCAATCTGCGGACGCAATGGACGGCTTTTGTCTGCAATCATTGCGGCCGCTCAAAATGATTCGGATGTGGAGCAAGCCTTTCTTGAGCACTGGATTAAACCACGCCGCACCGTAGCGCGAAAGTCGTTGCAGAAATTTCAGGATGCGGACCATCTCCCCGAGGGATTCGATATCGAACAGGTGTTGGATGCCATGTACGGCCCGTTCCATTTTCTTCTGATGGTCAAGCATAGCAAGCTCAGTGCGGCCTATGCGGAGAAGCTAGCCGTGATCTTGCTGCAGGGATTGATGCCGCGAGAAAAGTCTGTGTAAACAGCGGACGCGCCACGTCCATCTAAGCGATGCAGGCGGCGCGTGCCGGGTCGTATCTTTTTCATCGGATTCAAGGGGCAACATCGATCGATGCCTGAATGACGTTCCAGCCGCCGATCTTGATTTTGAGCGCCTGCCTCGCAGTGTCCGAGGGTAAGTCGATGGTTACGGTGCGTTCCTCGCCGGGCAGCAGCGAGATGTAATTGTCGCTATAAAACGCGGGCAAAATCTCGGAGCCGTCCGCTATGCTTGAGACCGTCAGCTTCGTGTTCAGTGCGGCAACCTCGCTCGTGTTCTTGAGCAGCACCTCAATGGTTCGACCATTCGCGACATGAGTGCCGGCGGCCGAGCGTGCCGATAGCGTCACTTGTGCCGGAGCGAGGTCATCAAGAGCGCGATAGCCAGCGTCGGATGCGGCACGCCAATAAAAATTCTGCGAGAGGAGTGTGCCGTCTTGCGCATGAAGTGCTAGATGCACAAATACAGTAGTGTCTCCAAGCAACGGCGCTAGATCCAGATACAAGGCGCGCGTTGCATCGTCTTTTGCGGCATTGAGGATTGTGTCCTGATGCAGCAGCCTTTTTCCGCTCAATGCGTAGACATCCGCATCCAGCTTTAATTGCCGCAGAGAATCGCGAGTGGTGTTGATCACCTGGACATCATTCGTTGCCAGGTCGAGCTGCACATGCACAGGCTCACACGCCTTTTTCGTGCCGTAGTATGACGCTTGGGTATCGTAGTCCGAACTGAGAATGCCCCACAGCATACTTGGCCACGAGGGTTGCGTCATCCACAACAGACGTCCACTGTTGGGAGCCCATAGGTGCGCATTGAAGCCTTCGAAAATAGCGCGATAATCCACGTAGTTCATCATCTGCGCCTGCTGTACGTATTCTTCGAGGCTGCGCGCTGTGCTGAACTGCGCCTGCATATGTTTGTTCAACTCATCGTGCGGGTGCCAGTTATGGTATGCCCAGTCATCGGTTATGGGCCAGCGGTCTTCCTTCGGCAGCCAGCGTTCAAACCATTCGAGTGTGGGCAGCGAGGGCGTTCCTATTTCCACAGCAAATCCTGGATCGAGCTTGTTGTAATAGTCGGCCGGATTTTCATAGGAGTATGGACCGCTCGGTTGCAGGTTCACCTGATTCGACGTGGGAGAGTAATAGCGCGTACCATCCAGCGCGTGTGTCAGCGCGATGAGGCCCGTGTTGATAATGGGTTGTGGTACGCCTTCGTTTCGCCCACACCACATGACAATCGACGGATGATTGCGATAGCGCAGAATCGTGTCTTTTGCGTTTGCAAGAAATAGCTGAGGATCTTCCGCTTCGGCATTCGAATCCATCGTTACTTCCCAGAAATCATTCCAGACCAACAGGCCGTATTCATCAGCCAGGTCATAGAAGACCTCTTCGGTATTCTGCCCCTGCCAGTTGCGGATGATATTGAGGTTCGCATCGCGGTCGTAGCGGAAGAACGGCTCAAGATGTGCGCGTGAGACTCGCTTGCGCGAGTCATCCATGCCCCAGCTTCCACCGCGCACTGCGATGCGGACGCCATTTACTTTGATGGTGAGATAGGGTGTTGCCCGTCTGTCGTCGACGGCATGGAAGACGGAGGAGTTATCGTCGCCGGCTGTAATCGACGCAGCCCATCCATCCGGAATCTGCCTCATGCCTTCGTGCGTTACGTCTACCTGTGGCTTGGCAGCTTCGCGCCCCACGGTCGGATCATAATCCACGCGGCGCAATGCGCCTCCGTTATCGAGCAGGCTGATCTCGTATGAGATTTCGCGCACGCCGAATTGTAGCTTCTTCACAGCAGGCGCGGCATCCGCGGTGGTGAAGATTGTGGTCAGGTGATATAACTCCGGCTTTCCATAGCCATTAGGCCACCACAGCCTGGGATGCTCAAGGTGCAGCGCAGCGAACTCCTGGGGCGAGAGCTGCACCGTTGTCCCGCCCGCTGGAACCTGGATGTGCTTATCTACCTTGACTCCTTCAAATGAAGCCGTCAGGGTGCCTTCAATTGGTTTGTCTGAACTGTTATCCAGCGGAACATCTAAAGTAACATCAGCCTGCGTAATATCGGGCAGCGGAAGGTGAGTAATAACCTGCTGATCGCCAATGGATATGGTCCCGGTGGCCACAAGATGAACGTTCTGCCATAGCCCGGTATCCCGGTCGTGCATTGGAGGATTCCAGTCCCATCCCTCGGATGCGACAAACGTCGGGCCATCCAATTCCATGGCTCCGCCATTGAGTCCTGCGCCCAGGGCAACTGACTGAACATTTGGAATTCCCGGATGCGGCACGGGAGAGATACGAATCGCCAGCGCGTTCTTTCCGTCGGCGCGGAGAAGCTTGCTTACATCGAATACGCCACGCGTAAATGCCCCCGCCATCTGACCCACACGCTGTCCATTCAGCCATAACTCGGCACGGTAGTTAATTCCGTCAAGCACGAGGGAAACACGTGGGCGGCCTGTAGTTTGCGGGGAGGCAAATTCAGCCCGATACCAATAATCCTGCCGGTTCAATTTTTCAGGAATCGCCAGATTGTCGAGACCGTAATCCGGATCAGGGTAACGGCCGCGGTCGATCATTGTTGTCAACACGGTTCCCGGCAC
>JAATGG010000205.1 GCA_015654835.1 Terriglobales bacterium | reverse complement strand
GTAAGTTGTTGACTTAAAAGGCCCCGTAGCTCAGGTGGATAGAGCAGCAGTTTCCTAAACTGCGTGTCGGAAGTTCGAATCTTCCCGGGGTCACCATGTTCTCGGCGCAGGACGTCCGCTCCTCGTGAGCGCCTCTGCCTCGAAGCCCGTCGTATAGTCCGGACAGTGAGGCTTGGTCTTTGCCGCTCGCCTGCGAAATCGGCCTCCCGGTACTGCCGACAAGCCGCTGAGATAATCTTCGAGAAGGAGTTTGGCGTAGAAGAGCCGAGTCCGCAGACCGGTCCCCGTGCCTCAACCTCTGGTGTTCCGATAGGAACGGAGAAGCGATTCATGCATTTTTTCGCAGTTCTGCGTGCCGGGTTGGCTCGCAGGTGGAGCCGCACTGCCGGCCGTGTCTTCAGCGCCGCTTCGCTCGCGTTTTTTCTGGCTGTTGCCGTCTCTGGGGCACGCGCCGCTGCCATTCATGGCACGGTTACTGACGCTTCCGGCGCTAAGATTACCGGCGCCAAAGTAGCGCTTTTCAGCAAGGGGAAAGTGGTGGCCAACGCCGTCTCCACCGCCGACGGCAGCTTTCAGCTTCTCACCGGCGGCAACGGACGTTATTACCTGATCGTCTCGTCTCCCGGCTTCCGCCAGTTGGAAACGCCCGGTTTCTATGCCAGCCGCCTCGACTCCATCGAGCGCAACCTGGTGCTCGAACCCGAGTGGGTGCGCGAGTCCATTGTCGTCACGGCGACCGGCATCCCCACACCGCAATCGCAGACCAGTGCCGCCACCAGCGTGCTCGGTCCGCTCGATATCGCATTGCGCGACGACTTCGTGGGCGCTTTGCGGCTTATGCCCGGCACCTTTACCGTGCAGGCAGGTCAGCGCGGCTCGCAAGGCTCGCTCTTCATCCGTGGCGGCGATTCCGACGACAACAAGATCCTCTTCGATGGCGTCAGCGCCGGCGACTTGGGCGGCCGCTTCGATTTCGGTTCGCTTTCCACCAGTTCCATCGAGCGTGCCGAGATTTACCGTGGGACAGACTCCGGCCTCTATGGCGCCGATGCGGAGAGCGGCGTGGTGAGTTTCACCACCCCTCGCGGAACCACCAGTTTTCCCTCGTTGATTTTCGAGGGCGATGCCGGCAACTTCTCCACGTCGCACGAGCAATTCGAGTTGGCAGGCACCCACAACAAATTCGACTACCTGGGCTCCTTCAGTTGGTTCCAGACCAGCAACTCGCTGCCCATGGATGAGTTCCACGTGGCCACAACCGCCGCTAACTTCGGTTGGCAGCCTTCGGCGGCCACGCAGATTCGCGGCACGCTCCATTATGGAGTCTCGGCTACCGGCGTTCCCAACGCCTGGCAGTTCTACCACGTTGCCGATTCCGCCACCCAGGAAGATCAAGACACGTTCCTGAGCGCTTCCATCGATAACCAGACCATGCCCCAGTTTCATAACAGCGTGCGCTATGGCCTGAGCCGCAAGCGGGAGCAATACAATCTGTGGCAGCAGCGTGGCAGTGGCTACTTCGATCCATTCGGCAGCACCTTAGGGCAGTTGGTCACCATCACGGGCGCCAATGGCTACTCCGCCACCGGACGCGCCGTGCTCGACTATGCCGGCACTTATCCCCAGGGTCATCAACTGGTCTCCAACCGCGACCAGCTTCTTTATCAGGGCGACTACCGCATCACGCCTCATTTGAGCGCGCTTGCCGGCTTCCACTTTGAAGACGAGCGCGGTGCCGAGCCCGGCAGCACCTACTATTTGCCGATTGAACGGACAAACTACGATTACCTGGCCTCGGTCCATGGGGACTTCAAGAACCGTTTCTTTTACACCCTGGGCGGCAGCCTTGAGCACTATTCGCTCTTCGGTACGCAGACCACGCCCCGCGCCGGTTCCTCCTTCTATGCTCTGCGTCCGCGCAAGGGCGTCTTCAGCGGAACCCGCATCCTGTTCAACTATGGCGATGCGGTTCGCGAGCCCGCGCTCACCGATCAAGAAGATTCGCTCTATAGCTTTCTCATTGCCAATGGCGGCCAGTCGACCATTCGGCAGCTTCATCTTTCGCCTCTGTCCGCGCCCACCGCACGCACCTACGAGGGCGGGGGAGAGCAGTCCTTTTTGAGCCAGCGAATCGTGTTCCGCGTCATCTACTTTCATAATGAGTTTGGACGGCAGATCGAATATGTGGGTCCCAACCTGATCCCGCTGCTGCTGCCCAATCTCACCCCGGCCGAGCAGAACTTACTCCAGCAGTTTCTGCAGCAGAGCGGAGCGTATTCGCTCACCGTCAACACCGAGGCCTTTCGCGCCCAGGGCATCGAATCCACGGTCGAAGGCGGCATCGGCGGCAATATTTTTTTGCGCGGCGGCTATACCTATCTCGATGGAGTCGTGCAGCGCTCCTTCGACAGCGACAACCAGGCTCTAACCGGCGGACAGGCGCCAACCTTCGGCGGCATACCGATCGGCGCCATTTCGCCGCTGCGGGGAGCGCGTCCGTTCCGCCGTCCTCCGCATACCGGCTTCCTCTCGGCCAGCTACGCCAGCCGCCGGTTTACCGCCCTCTTTACCTCGGCATTTGCCAGCCGCAGCGACGACTCCACCTATCTTGAGAACGCCGATGCCAACGATCTCAACACCCTGCTGCTGCCCAATCGCAATCTCGATCACGGCTACGCCAAGCTTGACCTCGGCGGCAGCTATCAGTGGTCGTCCTGGCTCGGCATCTATGCACAGGCAGAAAACCTGACCAGCAACCAGCACATCGCTCCCATCGGTTACATCAGCCTGCCCATGAATTTTCGCGCAGGACTCCGCATCCAGGTCGGCAAGGCAAAATAGGCGAGGAACCGGCCCTCGCCGCCAGCCCGTCACGGAGCCTCTCCCGTGGGGGCCGACGGCTGTTTTGCGTGCCCGCATGGGCTGTATTCTTTCCGGACACCCGAAGAGGTAGCGTGCCATTTCAGGTCAAAAATTCCCATAAGCGGAAAAATTAATGGACCATTAAGCAATTCGGGAATTACTTGTGCACAAATTTTTCTAATTTAGATTGAACCGGTTTCGGTGCAGGGGCTAGAGTGAGCCTAACGTTTTCAACGTTTTCCGTATTCTCTCGCAAGACGTCCTACACTGAGGTGCGTGTGATTTGTTCTAAATGTCAATCCGACGCTCTCTCCATCGTGCCGGCCGAGATCCGGCTCTATCGCAATAGCCAGCGCACCATGAGCCATCCGCCCATGACGCCTTCTCCAGATGTGATCATCTGTCTGGATTGCGGCTGGTCGGAGTTCTCCGTGCCGCGTTCCTGGTTGTCCGCTGGCTGGCTTCGTGCCCTGCGCCCCGAGCAGCCTGTCTCGCATGCGGTGATCGAGATCTCATAGACGGGCCGATCTTTACCGGCGCACGATGCCCACTCCGAGCCAAGCGGGGAAGAGTGCGCTCTGTTTAAAGGCTCTTACAGATGGGTTCTGTTTATAGTTAGGCCCAGCCCGATAAACTGCCCGGCGACTCTCCTCCGTAAAAGACACACCAGAGCAGCGAGAATGAAGCAACAAAAGCCCCCAGCCGAAGCTGGGGGCTTTTGCATCGCGCCGCAAGGCGCTTTTCGCTGGACGCGTAGTCCTAGTACATGCCTTCCATGCCGCCGCCGTGGCCGCCGGCCGGAGCAGCAGCCTTGGGCTCGGGCAACTCGACCACCAGAGCTTCGGTGGTGAGCAGCAGACCGGCAATCGATGCCGCGTTCTGCAATGCCGTGCGGGTTACCTTGGTCGGATCGATGACGCCGGCCTTCACCAGGTCTTCGAACGTGCTGGTCGCTGCGTTGTAGCCGTAGTGCTGGTCCTTGGACTCAAGAACCTTGGCTACCACCACTGCACCCTCTTCGCCGGCATTGGCGACGATCTGGCGCAGAGGCTCTTCGAGCGAGCGGAGAACGATCTGGGCACCGATCTTCTCGTCGCCTTCGAGCGTCTTGATGAGGGCTGCAACCGCGGGAATCGCACGAACCAGGGCGACGCCGCCGCCTGGGACGATGCCTTCCTCGACTGCTGCGCGGGTCGCGTGCAGAGCGTCTTCAACGCGAGCCTTTTTCTCCTTCAGCTCGGTCTCGGTCGCAGCGCCGACCTTGATGATGGCAACGCCGCCCACCAGCTTGGCCAACCGCTCCTGCAGCTTTTCCTTGTCGTAGTCGGAGGTGGTCTTCTCGATCTGCGAACGGATTTCCTTCACACGGCCTTCGATGTCGCTGGACTTGCCGGCGCCATCGACGATGGTGGAGTTGTCCTTGTCGATCGTGACGCGCTTGGCGCGGCCCAGATCTTCGAGCTTCACGCCTTCCAGCTTGATGCCCAGATCTTCTGTGATGGCCTTGCCGCCGGTCAGAATCGCGATGTCGCCCAAGATCGCCTTGCGGCGGTCGCCGAAGCCGGGAGCCTTCACGGCAGCCACGTTCAGCGTGCCGCGCAGCTTGTTCACGACCAGGGTTGCGAGCGCCTCGCCCTCAACGTCTTCCGCAATGATCAAGAGAGGCTTGCCGCCACGGGCAACCTGCTCAAGCAAGGGAAGCAGATCCTTCATCGCGCTGATCTTCTTCTCATAGATCAGAATGTAGGGATCGTCGAGCACAACCTCAAGCCGCTCCGCATCGGTCACGAAGTAGGGGCTCAGGTAGCCGCGGTCGAACTGCATGCCGTCCACGGTTTCCAGATGCGTGTGCAGGGTCTTGGACTCTTCGATGGTGATGACGCCATCCTTGCCCACAACCTTCACCGCACCGGCGATGATGTCGCCGATTTCCAGGTCGCCGTTGGCGGAGATCGCGCCCACCTGGGCCACGGTATCTTCGCTCACAGGCTTCGACAGCTTGCCGAGAGCGCCGCCCTCGGACCAGGTGCCGTCCTTGTCGCGCTTGCCGATGACCGCAGTCACGGCCTTGTCGATGCCGCGCTTGAGAGCCGTCGGGTTGGCGCCGGCTGCCACCGTCTTCACGCCTTCGCGGAAGATGGCCTGGGCCAGTACCGTGGCGGTCGTGGTGCCGTCGCCGGCCACGTCGCTGGTCTTCGATGCTACTTCACGCACCAACTGTGCGCCCACGTTTTCCAGCGGGTCCTTCAGGTCGATCTCTTTGGCCACCGTCACGCCGTCCTTGGTGATGGTGGGTGAACCGAACTTCTTCTCGATTACAACGTTCCGGCCCTTGGGTCCGAGCGTTGCTTTCACGGCATCCGCCAGCGTGTTCACGCCGCGCAGGATAGCCTGACGGGATTCTTCACCGTGCAGAATTTGCTTTGCCATGCTTGTAACTCTCCAATTCAGTAGTCTGTTTCAGAAACCTAGCACTTAATTCCCAAGTCGATGCGGCAACCGGCCTGCGGGCACTCTGACTCGCCGGCTGGCGCGGAGCAACTACTTCTTGACGATGCCGAGGACTTCTTCCTCACGCATGATCAAAAGCTCTTCGCCGTCAATCTTGATTTCGGTGCCGGAGTATTTGCCGAAAAGCACGCGGTCGCCTGCCTTCACATCCAGCGGGAAAACCTTGCCTTCGTCGTTCGATTTGCCCTTGCCTACGGAAATGACTTCGCCTTCCTGGGGCTTTTCCTTGGCGCTGTCGGGGATGATGATGCCACCGCGGACTGTTTCAGTTTCTTCCACTCGACGGACGAGGATGCGGTCGTGGAGCGGGATGAAGGTCGTCGTTACAGTTGTTGCTGCCATTGCTTCGCTTCTCCTTCACGCGCGGGCAGGGTTGAGCCCCGGCCGCGGGTTTGGTTTTCTACAAAACTTCTGCAATTGCGACTTCGAAAGATTGCGGACTGCGGCCCCTTAACAGGAGCGGCGGACTTGGTTCAGCAATTCCGCCAGCGATGTGCTAGCACTCTCGCCTTCCAATTGCTAACGATAGGGAAGCGGTGCAGAAGTTGTCAAGCCGGATCTGTGAAATATGAGTGAAATATACTCACGTAAATCCATCTGCGCCTTTAGCAGCCCTATCTTGCTCCAAACCCGCTCTCCATCCCCTCCGACAATCGGCGGATTCAGAACCATTGGCGGAATCAGTGCGGCGTCAACCCAGTTCGCCCCGGAACTGTACAACGCGATAGAATGGTCAGCATGTTTGGCCGTCCCTCGTTCCGACTCACCGCACTCCTCGCCGCCTTCGGCCTGGCCCTCAGCCTGCTTCCTCTTCATGCTCAGGACACTCAGAAGCGCGGCCGCAAGTACAAGGCTCCGCCTGCCACCGCACGCATCGAAGTCACCATCCTGCGTGACGCCAATGGCAAGCCCGTCGAAAACGCCGCCGTCATCTTTCACCCCATGGAGGGAGAGCGGGACAAAGGCAATATGGAGTTGAAGACCAACGAGGATGGCAAGACCATCATCGATGTCCTCCCCATTGGGGACACCGTTCGGCTCCAGGTCATTGCCAAAGGCTTTCAGACCTACGGCCAGGACTTCAAGGTCGACAAGGCTGAACTGGCTATCGAGATCAAGCTGAAACGACCCGGCGAGCAGTATTCCATCTACAAGCCGCATCCCGAAGCCGCAAACTCCGACAAAACTCCCGGCGAAGATAAGCCAGCAGAGGCCGCCCCGGCTCCGGTCAAAGACGCTCCCCAGGATAACCAGGAGAAGCCGGCTCCTCCGCCCAGCCAGCCTCAACCGAATCTCTAAACGCCGAATCTCTGAAGCCGGTGGATAGAAGAAATCCAGACGCCCCATCTTGGCCGCATGGTTTGCGGCGGCGATGGGGCGTTTTACCTTCGTCTCCCTGCCTTCGTTTCCCTGATTGTCCAAAGGCGGCTTTGTGATGTCCACCCAAACTCTGGTAGGTAAATCCGTACTGGTCACCGGCGGCGCCAAGCGCATCGGCCGGGAGATCGCATTGACCCTGGCCCACGCCGGTGCGGATTTGACCATCACCTACCGCACCTCGCCGCAAGAAGCCGCACAGACTGTCCGCGACATCGAGGCTCTGGGACGCCGTGCCCTTGCCATCGAGTGCAACGTGCGCTCTGAGTCTTCGGTGCGGGCCGCGATTGCTGCAACCGTCGCCCATCATGGCCGTCTGGATGTCCTGGTCAACAACGCCGCCATCTTTGAAGCTGAGCCGCTCGATCGCATCAGCCTGGAGCAATGGGATGCGGTCTTCGAAACCAATGTCCGCGGGCCATTTCTCGTGGTCCGGGAGGCTCTCGCGCATCTTCGTGCCGCGCAGGGCAGAATCGTGAACATCGGTTCTTTGGGGGGATTGCACGCCTGGCCCAGCCACGCCCACTATTGCGCTTCGAAAGCGGCTCTGCACATGCTCACCGAAGCCATGGCCAAGGCCTTTGCGCCTCTTATCAGCGTGAACTGCGTGGCTCCCGGATGGATCGACCTGGATGGAGGCCTGGACGGCGAGGCTGCCCGCTTTGCCGCTAAAACACCCATGCAGCGGAACGGCAGCGCAGCCGATGTGGCGCAGGCGGTCTTGTTCTTTGCCGCCGGTCCCGGTTTTGTCACCGGACAGATCATGACGGTCGATGGCGGCCTGGGCCTCTAGAACCAGTCCTAACCGCACTTTCCAAATCTCTCTCGGATCAGGCCGGCTAGCGGGCAAACAGGCGGTTCCAAAATCCCTTCAAGCCAGTGGCTTGTTCGTCCCCGCCATCTTTCCTGGCGCTGGATTTCTGCCTCGGCCTGTCGCTCGCGGCATACTTTCGCACATCGATTTTCAACGGGGTTTCGTTCGTCAATCCGAGAGGCTCCGGCTGTTGCGGCCACGCGGCTCCGTGGAACGCGGCCTCGGGATTGGTGACGCACAACCGCCGTGCCGTTTCTTCGCCGGCCCGCTGGGCCACGTACTCATAGCCTCGCTTTAAATGCGGCGGCCGCCACTCGGAATGATGCGCATCGGTGGCTAAAAAGTGAATCCAGTTCCGCTCCAGCAGGGCATTGGCAAATGCCTGTGCGACCGGGCCGAAACGGCCGTAGAGCGACGCGGACGTGACCTGAACCAGGCAGCCTCTCTGCAGCCAATCTGCCAGCAACCCGGGCCGCTTCTGCAACACCCGGTTTCGTTCCGGATGGGTCACGATCAGCGTGTATCCCGCGGCTTGCAACAGGGAGAGGAAGTCGTTCAGATGCGGCGAAATGACATCGTCCGGAAACTCGATCAGCAAATATCCCTTGCCGTTGATCGAATATTCGAGAGGATGCTGCGTTGCGTCGATGATGTTGTCGGCATTGAGATGAAAGTCGCAGCCCAAGCCTAATTCAATCACGCCGTGCAGCTTGTCGCGCAAGATAGCCAGCCGCTCTTCGATCACCGGGAGCCGATAGGCGTACTCGTCGCTTGCATGGGGCGTGCAGACAATGTGTGTCACGCCCTCCGATGCAGCTTCCCGCGCCATGGCGAGCGACGTCTCCAGATCGGGTGCACCGTCGTCCACCCCATAAATCAGGTGGTGATGAATATCGATCATGCAGCTCGTTTCCCGTTCACCTGCGGCGGCAACACGATCAATGGGTGGCTAATACCTCGATCATCGAGGAGAATATCTTCCAGCCGTCCGCCGATCCCAGCATCTGTTCGCTGGACCGGTCCGGGTGAGGCATCATCCCGAGCACGTTCCGCTGTGCATTCAAGATGCCGGCAATGTTGCTCAAAGATCCGTTGGGATTGGCTTCCTGCGTGATCTCGCCCGTCGGGGTGGCATACCGGAAGGCAATCCGGTCCTCGCCCTTCAACCGTTCCAGTTCTTCGGGCGTGCAGAAATAATTGCCTTCCATGTGCCCGATTGGAATCTGCAGCACGTCGCCTTTGGATAGCTGGTTGGTAAAGGGGCTGTCCGCCGTCTCCACCCGCACATGAACCTGCTTGCAGATGTACTTGAGGCCGGCATTGCGCATCAGCGCGCCCGGCAGCAGACCCGCTTCGGTCAGAATCTGGAACCCGTTGCAGATGCCGAGCACCAAGCCGCCGCCCGCCGCGAAACGCTTTACCGCCTGCATGACGGGAGAAAACCGCGCAATGGCGCCGGTGCGCAGGTAGTCGCCGTAGGCAAATCCGCCCGGCACCAGCACCGCATCCACTCCAGCCAGATCCTCGGAGTCGTGCCACAGAAAGGTAACCGGCTGCCGGGCTATCTCGGCGATCACGTTGTAGGTGTCGTGGTCGCAGTTCGAGCCGGGAAATACCAAAACCCCAAATTTCATGACTCTAGGTTACCAGCTTCGTGGTGTCAGCGACGGTGGAGGCACGAAGCAAATGGTAATTACACCTCGTAACCCGGTGGACAACTTCCACCCCTCCGCGGGCACTTAAAACGTCACGATCTGCCGGTTCCGGAGCCCGATTCCAGACGCCCGCTGCCGGTGGTATACTCACAAGGTCTGGCGCGGGTCAGCGCCGGCATTTTTCACGACCACTGAGGTTCTCATGTCCGGCCACTCGAAATGGGCCACAATCAAGCATAAGAAGGGCGCGCTCGATGCCAAGCGCGGCAAGACATTCACCCGCCTGATCAAGGAAATCACCATCGCCGCCAAAGGCGGAGGTGACCCTGACGGCAACCCCCGGCTCCGTACCGCTGTCTTGGCTGCTAAAGCGGAAAACATGCCGGCGGAAAACATCAAGCGCGCCATTCAGCGCGGCACCGGCGAACTGCCCGGCGTCAATTACGAGGAAATCAGTTTCGAGGGCTATGGTCCCGGTGGGGTTGCCGTCATTGTCGACGTGACAACCGACAACCGCAACCGTACCGTCAGCGAAATTCGCCACACCTTTGGCAAACACGGTGGCAACCTCGGTGAAACCGGCTCGGTCCGCTTCATGTTCTCCAAAAAAGGCATCATCGCTGTCGACAAGCCTGCAGCCACTGAAGAGCAGTTGATGGATATCGTGCTCGAACACGGCGGCGAAGACCTGAACGACGAAGGCGATACCTGGGAGATCATCACCGATCCGGCCTCCTACGATGCGGTCCTCGCTGCAGTCAAAGCTGCCGGTATTCCGGTGGCTATGAGCGAGGTCACCATGCTCGCTTCCACCTATACCAAGCTTGAAGGCGCGGCGGCCAACCAGATGATCCGTTTGCTTGAAGCCCTTGAAGACTACGACGACACGCAAAACGTCTATTCCAATTTCGATATGGACGCGGAGCAAATGGAGCAAGTGGCTGGCTAGGTTTTATGGCAAGCTTTCAGACAGGCCGCCCGCTTGTGGCGGCCTTTTTCTGCGAGAGCCATCCCTCCAGATCCTTGAGACAAAGAAGGGAAGAGTGTTGACCCGAACAGCGAAGCTTTTCATGTTTGTTTTTATGGCGGGTGCCTTGGTTGAAGGCAGCTTGCTCGTCTCCGCGCAAACTTCCGGCGATGCAGCCGGCACCGGCGTTCACCCCGTCATCGATAATCCGGTTGCCCAGGTCCGGCAGGCCAGGAGTTGGGAATACGGCCCGTTCGTCAACGGAGGCACAGGAATCGGCAATCGCTCCGACTTCCACTTCTTCTCCCTCGGCTTTCAGGTGGGCAAGCCCATCGGCCGCCCGCTTCGTGCAGGCGTCCTGAGCGGCCAGTTCGAGCTTGGCGCCAACATCATGCCGCTCTGGCAGGCCTATACCCCGGGCCCCCACGAGCAGACTTTCGTTTATGAGGGCAAGACCTACACACAATCCGTGGGCGGCGGCACCTATACCGGCGTCAGCCTCACGCCGGTCATCTTCCGCTGGAACTTTCTCACGCGCTCCCGGCGTTTTCAGCCCTGGTTTCAGGGGGCCGGCGGCCTTATCTATACCCCCCACAAGTTCCCGCCCGACGTGCTGGTTCCGCACGGCACCCCTGGAGCAACCTCGGTATGGAATTTCTCCCCCCAGGGCGGCGGCGGATTCCACTACTTCATTCATGACAGGCGCTCCATCGACGTGGGCGTCAATGCCATCCACATCTCTTCGGCCTCGCTGGGAGACCACAACCCTGGCGTCAATGCCAGCGTGCAATTTCAGGTCGGCTACACGTTTTGGAAGTAACCGGAAGCCCGGCGATGGGTTTCCGTCTCCGGGGTAGAAAGTGACAATGGACGAACCGGTTGTCGAGTGTGTGCCCAATTTCTCCGAGGGGACCGATCCGCGCCGCATCGAGGCGATTGTCGCCGCCATGCGTGTGGATGGAGTGCATCTGCTTGACTGGTCGATGGACGCCGACCACAACCGCTCCGTCGTCACCATCGCGGGCAAGCCGTCCGCCGTGGTCGAGTCGGCGGTGCGCGGCGCCGGCAAAGCGGCGGAGTTGATTGACCTCACCCGCCAGCAGGGCGTCCATCCCCGCATCGGCGCGGCCGATGTCATCCCGTTCGTGCCTATTTCCGGCATCAAGCTGGAGCAGTGTGTTTTGCTGGCCCGCCAGGCAGGCCTCGAAATCTGGCAGCGCTTTGGCGTTCCGGTCTTTTTCTACGAGGCGGCGGCGGCCCGGCCCGACCGCGCCAATCTTGAGGATGTACGGCGCGGCCAGTTCGAGGGTCTGCGCGACGCGGTTCGCAAAGAGGCGGCGCGGCGGCCCGACCTCGGCGGTCCCGGATTGCACCCCACCGCCGGCGCCTGTGCGGTCGGTGCGCGCAAGTTCCTGGTCGCCTATAACATCTTCTTCGACTCCATTGACGTTTCGCTGGTGCGTGCCATCGCCCGCGACATCCGCGCCGCGTCCGGCGGTCTCAAAGGCGTAAAAGCCATCGGCGTCCTCGCCCACGGCAGGGCCCAGCTCTCCATGAACATCACCGACTTTGCCATCACGCCGATTTCACAGGTCTACAGCAAGGTTTCGCAGCTTGCGCTCCGCCACAAGATCGTTCCCATTGCGGGAGAAGTCATCGGCTTGCTTCCCCAAGCGGCCTGTGAGCGCGAGAGCGAGTGGATGCGTCAATTGACTAGGTTTGATCCACAGACCAAAATTCTGGAGTATCGGCTTGCCTCCCCGCTCGCTTGGCCCGGACAGGCATAGCCGGTGTATCTGAGGCCAAAGTCATTGAAACGGCAGGAAAATAGCCTGCGCGTACAATAACGGTATAAGAAACAGGGCAGTTTTCGAGTGCAAGGCCGGGAATCACCGCGAAATGCTTGGAGAATTCCCTCTCGATTCGAAAAATGCTGCAATTCGGAGGATGGATTTGTTGAAAGTTTCAGCTACGTTTTCGATCCCAGCACTTCTGCTGGCTGCTGCCACTGCAATGCCCGCCGCGCAGCTTACCACAGATGCGCGCACGGCCATTCCGCATGAAGTGCAGCAGTTGGTGGTCATCGACTATCGCGCCATGCAGAACTCGACTGCTGCGATGGATCTGCGCGAACGCGTCATGCCGCCTGAGCTCAAGCAGTTCGACGAGGCGCTGCGCAAGTCCGGCTTGAACGACAATCACGATGTCGATTCGCTGGCTTTCGCCCTCTTCCGCCCCGGCAGCTCGGCCGACCAGGTAGTTACGGTCGGTGTCGCACAGGGCCAGTTCGACGTGCAAGACATCGTCGCCAATTTCCGCAAGCAGAGGCTCAAGGGAACCCTTCTCCGCACCAACCGCATTTATCCGCTTGCCAAAACCGGCATGGTCCTTAGCTTTGTCGACTCCTCCACCATGGTTTTCGGCTCCTCCGACGCAGTGCAGAAGGCTCTGGATGCCCGCGATGGCGTCGGTCCCAACATGCTGACCAACGGCCCCATGATGGACGCGATGCGCACGGTCGATTCCTCTCCCCTGTGGAGCATCCTCGACCAGAAGGGCACGCAGACCATGATGCGCCAGTTGCTCGGCGAAGCAGGTTCGGTCACCGATTTCGAAACTGTTCGCAAGCGCTTGGTGGCCTCCTGGTATTCAATGGACTTTCAGCACGGCGTCAAGTTCGATCTGAGCATTTCGACGGGCGATGCGTTTGCTGCCGCCACCATGTCGTCGCTCTTGAATGCGGCGCTGGTCCTGCGCAAGATGAGCGGTTCCGAGTCTGAAAAGCAGGCTCTCGCCGCTACCGACATTCGCTCCAGCGCCGGGCTGCTGTCGGTTCACTTCGCCACCTCCGATGGGCAATTCAACGCGCTGTTGCATTCGCCGCTCTTCCAGAGCATGGTCCGCTAAACGGCGCACGCCGACGGCGGCGAGGTCGAGTTGCCTCCGTCGTTTCTCAGCACTCTCCATCCCGCCGGGATATCGTCCGAGTTCCTCTCCCAGGAACTTGGCCGGTATCCCGGTTTCTTTTTGTATGGATTGATCGCCGTTCCGACGGCGCTTCTTTGCCGTTCCCCGGGTTTCAGATAGTTTTGGCGGCGATGCTCTTGCGCGCTACGCCGGGTAGCAGCTTGAGCGTATCGTCTCCGCTGCATACCTGGTTGCGTCCCGCCCGCTTGGCCCGGTAAAGTGCCTCATCGGCTGAAGCGATCAGGGCCGAGGCGTGCTGCCCAAGTTTGGGAATCATCGTGGCGCATCCTGCCGAAACCGTCACGATTCCGTGGGGACTCTCGGCATGGCACAGCTTGCGCCGCCGCAGATTTTCGCAGACCTCCTGAGCTACCCGCATGGCCCCGGCGTTGTCCGTATGCGGCAGAATGATGGCGAACTCCTCGCCTCCATAGCGCGCCACCAGGTCTCCAGGGCGCAACACGACGTCCAATGCCGACTCGGCGATCTGTCTCAGACAACTGTCGCCGCGCAGATGCCCGAACGCATCGTTGTAGAGCTTGAAAAGGTCGGCATCCATCAGGATCATCGAGAGGGGGCTGTGCTCGCGCAGTGCGCGGCGCCACTCGTGGTGCAGACACTCGTCGAATTTTCGGCGGTTCGCCAGTCCCGTCAGAGCATCGTGGACGGCAAGCGCCTCCAGCGCATGATACGCATCCTCAAGCTGCTGCTCGGCAAATTTGCGTTCCGTGATATCCCGCATCACCTGCAGAATTCCCGACAAGACGCCTGTCCGCGCATCGCGCAAGGCACGAAGGCTGCCTTCGACCCACACATAGCCCCCAGACCGCTTCTTGATGCGGTATTCGATCATCCCGGATTCGGCCCCGCCCTGGAATTTGTGGACCAGCGCATCGATCTTTGCCAGGTCGTCGGGATGCACTGTCTCCGGGATCGGGCGCTGCACAGCTTCCTGCGGCTTCCAGCCCGTCAGGGGAAACACGGCGGAAGAAATATAGCGCGGCTGCCCGTCCAGCCCCGAGAGCACAATGATGTCGCGCGAGTTCTCCGTCACCAGCTTGTGCAGGGAAACAATCTCCTGCAAGCGGCGCTCCGTGGCCCGCAAGCTTTCAACCACCACCGAAACCGTGTAGAGCATGAACATGGCCGACGCCACAAAGAACTGCAGACGCAGGCTCGCCCCATTGGGAGTGGTGGAGACGACCTGCGCCATCGGTCCCCAGCCGCGAATCGTGTGCCAGCTTCCCACGGCGGCTACGAACAGCACCGCCAGCGAGGCCCATCCAATGCCCAGCCGCAGCAGCACAAGCACCAGCAGGGGATAAATGAAGAACAGCAGGGGGGCCCGCGTTTGATGGAAGGAGACGAACGTCACCACCACCAGCATCAATGGATAGACAAGGTGCCGCCGCATGTTGACCGTGTCTCTGAAACGGGTCTGGAAAATCGCCACGCACGCCGGAGTCGTGACGGCAATTCCCAGGCCATCGGCCGTCATCCAGGTTCGAAGCGCCAGCCACGCGGAGTGGTGCCACCAGACCGACGATACCAGCGCGAAAATCAGTCCGGCGGCCATGGGTCCGGCCAATACGGCGCAGGCGAAAAAGCGGACCAGATAGATGCGGTCGGTGAAATGCGGCAGTTGTGTCGAGCGCCGGCGCAGCAGATAGGCGCCGACCAGTACCTCAAGAATGTTGAGCGAGGTAAACAGCAGGCTCTCGCGCCATTTGGCGGCATCTACCAGCAGCGCTGCGGCTACCTGCCCGGCCAGCGCGGCTGCCGTATACCCCGGCCACCGCCAGCGCGGCGCCAGCAGCAGATAAGAGAGCAAAAGCCCGTTCGATACCCAGATCAAATAGGTCTGCGATTCCGAACCGACCAGCAGGGCTGCCAGCGCTACGAAGAGAAAGCACCCCGCCAGGCGAATCGGAAATCCATGCCGCCAACTGCCGGGAGATCCTGTCAGCCAAGCTACCTGGAAAGGCTCTTCGCGCACGCCTTTGCCTCCACTTCCCTTATCGGTGGGGAATGCCCAAGAGAATAGTCAATCTCTGCAGTCACGATCCACGGTGACATTACTCCAGATTGAACCAAAGTTCCTGAATCAGTACTGAGGATTCAATCTGGGATGAAACTCCGCCTTGCCCCCCGGCAACAGTTCGATTTCCAGGCTGCCCTCTTGCCGCTCCATCAAAGTGGGCCCGTCGATCTGCGGCTGATGGCCGCTCCCGTCCGTATATTGGACCTTGAGCTGCCCATCGCTGCGGATTTGGATGCGGTAATGGAAGATGGCGCCGGCCTCCAAACTGTTTATTCCGAAGCTGGCGCTCGGATAATCCACTTCGAGCTGTTTGATTGGCCCGCCGGTATGGTTCTGGACGGTCGTGTCGACGTGGTACGAGTGGCAGGAGGCAAGAGCCGCAACCGCCGGCAGCAGGGCCGCAAGCAAAAACCGGCTGCTCCTGCTCACTTCTGCCCGTCCGTTCCACCAGCCTCGCGTAGCGGAGCAGCGAGCTTCTTCTCCACCCGGTCGATACGCTTCAGCAATTCCGGCAGCCGTTGAAACAGTGTCACTGCCCGCAGCCACACCCGGTTGTCGAACGCCGGCGAGCCGGAAATCATCTTGCCGGCGGCTACGTCGTGCGAAACTCCCGACTGCGCCGTCAGAATCACCCCGTCTCCCAGCGTGCAATGTCCGGCTACCCCCGCCTGTCCGGCTAAGATCGCGTTGTTTCCCACCGTCGAGGAGCCGGCCAGTCCAGCCTGCGCACACAGCAGTGTATTTTCGCCGACCCGGGAGCCGTGGCCCACCTGCACCAGGTTGTCCACCTTGCTTCCATCGCCGATCTGCGTCGCGCCTACCGTGGCCCGGTCGATGCAGGCATTGGCCTGGACATCCACCCGGTTGCCGATCCGCACCGGCCCCGATTGCGGAATCTTTTCCCAGTGCCCGGCCTCGTTCTTGGCGAAGCCGAATCCGTCCGAGCCGATGATGGCGCCGTTCTCCAGCGTCACATGGTCGCCCAGCACACAGCGTTCGCGCACGATGGAGTGGGCATGAGCAAACAGATAGTCGCCCGCCTGCACTCCGGGATAAAGCACGACATGAGGCAGCAGCGTGGCATGATCGCCCAGACGGCACCCTGGCCCCACCACGACGTAGGCCCCGATATGGGCGCCTTCGCCAATCTCAGCCGTCGAGTCGATCACCGCCGTTGGGTGAATGCCCGGCGGATAGACGGGCGCTTGGTAAAAGAGGCCCAGCGCCCGTGCAAAGGCCAGATAAGGGTTCTTCAATCGCAGAGTCGCCGTGGTAATTTCAGGAAACTCTGGCTCTACCAGCACGGCTGCAGCCCGCGTTGTCCGTGCCAGTCCCGCATAACGGGGGTTGGCCACGAAGGTAATCTCCGTCGCGCCAGCCTCCTCAATTCCTTGAACGCCCGTAACTTCCAGCTCCGCGTCCCCGCGTAATTCCGCGCCCAGCCGCGTCGCTAATTCGCCTAGCTTCATCGAAACAGATTGTACCGGAATCAGCTTCCTATACCGCGCCGGGCTCGCCGGGAAACAGTTCCGGCTGCTCTGGAGCCTGGCTGGCTGCGCCGGCCCGTTTGCGCCCTCCGGCTCCGATCAGGCTCAATGCCTGGAGCGTCTGAATCGCCTGGCGCGGCACATAGATTCTCTGTGTATTCGAGCGCGTGTCCGGCGGGGTCAGCATCAGCCCCGCGCCATCCACGAGCGAACGGTCGTTTGCCGCCAGCCCTTCCAGTTCCTCGCCATCGGTCAGCGTCATCCGCAGCCACAACCCCGCCGTGCGTGGCCTGAGCGCAAATCGCTTGTGCATGAGCCGCTCAGGATTGCTCTGATCGGTTGCCGAGGCAGGGAAGTCGCGTACATAGCAGACCCACTTCACCGACTCCCAGCCAATCCGCAGCACTTTGCCGGAAAGATCCAGAATCTCCAACTCCGCCGCATTCTGCCCGAAAAGGTCTCCCGCATAGCCAGCTACCCAATCTCGTGAAAACTTGCGGACGATCACAGGTTTGCGCGCGGAGGTCATCGTTCTGGATTGTCGCACGGACCGCCGAATCCTGTGGGCGGAAAAGCTGCAAACCTGGTGCCTTCTCCCCTAGCCAAGCGGGGGCGGTTGTGATAAGGTACAGGTTTGCCACCTCTGGCGCAGCGTACTATAAGCGCAACAACGTCAGATACTTGGCGGTGCCAAGAAGCAACGGAAGCAGGGACGGAATGCCAGACTACATCTATCTTTTGGAACATCGGCTCTCGGCTGACCAGCAGCATGCTCTGCGCCAACTGCGCGAGGCAGCCCGCGAAGCTGGAATGATCCTCTTTCTTACCGGCGATGCCGTCCGCGACCTGACCAGCGGTCATGCGGTCCGCGATCTCGAAGTGGCAGTTCACGGAAACGCACTCAAACTCAAGGAACCAGCCCAGCGCCTGGGCGGTACCGTCTGGGGCGAAGACAAACACTCCGGCAGCCTTTATCTCTGTTTTCCCGGCACCGTGCGTGTCGACGTGGTCAGCACCCATCGTGTGGAATATCCCAAGCCGGGCAATCCCGTCTATCATCCGGGCTCCATTCAGGACGAGCTGCGTCGTCGGGACTTCACCGTCAACGCCATGGCCATCTCCCTCAATGAGGGATCGTTTGGCCTGTTGATGGACCCGCTCAACGGCGTCGCCGACATCGAGAGCCGCACGTTGCGCCTGGTTTCGAACTACGGCTTCCTTGAGGAGCCTTCGCTGCTCATTCGCGCCACCCGCTACCTCGCGCGCCTCGGTTGGGAGCTCGACCCCAAAACGCAGACCCGCTATGAGAATGCCAAGGGCGAAGGCGTCATCGAATCTCTCTCCGCCCATGCGCGCAGTCAGGAATTGGAACAGATCGGCCACGAAGAAGAAGCGCTCAAGGTGCTTCACTCCCTCGAAGCCGAGGGCTGGATGAAGGAACTCTTCCCGGCATGGACCGCAGCCAAGGCGGACGAGGAAAAGCTGAAGTCTCTGCACGAGCTTGCGGTTTCGCTGGCGCTGCAAGGCGTTCATCCGGATATGTCCGCCGCGCAGATGCAGTTGCTCACCGCCAAGCTGGCTGCCAAAGATGTCGCAGCGCTTAAAAAGATGTTGCTGCGCCCCGGCTTCGTCGAGGAGTGGAACAGCCTCGATTCTCTCGCCGCCGGCTTCTCCAAGGTTCTGTTGGCCAAGGAGAATGTCACTCCCTCGATAAGCTTCAAGCTCTTCACGAACTATGACCCGGAAGCAATTCTCTGGCTTGGATTTACAAGCAAGGACGCTGCCGTTCAGGATCGCTTCAATCTCTTCCTCAAGGTCTGGCCCGAGGCCCGTCAGCGCATTCCTCACGCCCTGATGCAGGAAATGCGCATTACGCCCGAGTTGGCGACCTATAGCGAGATCGTGCAGTCCATCTTCCTGGAATTGATCGATGGCCGGCTCACGACTCCTGAGGAGATGCGCGCCTTCCTCGAACCGTATTCGCCTCCCGCTCCGCCTCCGCAGGTCACGGTCAAGCGTCCGCGCGCCAAGCGGGGCGAGGCCAAAATCAAAGAGCATTTTGATGACGAGGATGAGGAGTCGGATGACGACGCAGAGGAGGATGAAGACCTCGACGACATCGGCGGCGACAGCGATGAGGACGAGATCGGCCTGAGCCTCAATCTGCCCAAGTCCGCTTTGGGTGTCGAGGCGGCAGACGAAGCAGATTCGGCGGACGAAGATCTGGACGAGACCGAGCCGGCTCCGGCGAAGCGTGGAGCCAAAGCCTCTGCTGCTTCCGACTCCGATGAAAACGAGGAGCCGGTCAGCAAGACCCACCCGGCAAAGTCGCACTCGAAGCCCGCTGCCAAACCAGCCCCGTTGCCTGCGGCAAAGCACGCAGCCGTGAAGCCGGCACCTGTCCCCGCCAGCAAGAAAGCTGCGCCTGCCAAGCCTGCTCCAACTCCGGTAAAGCCCGCTGCCAAGGCTCCGGCAGCGCCGCACAAGGCCGTGGTCAAGGCTCCGGTGAAAGCTGCGCCCGCCGCCAAGCCGGCCAAGGCTACAGGAGCAAAAGCAGCCGCCGCGAAGCCAGCCCCGAAGAAGGCGGCTCACGCCCCAGCGAAGAAGCGCTAGAAACAAGGCCCGGAGGCGAACAAGCTTCCGGGCCGCTTCTGTTCCCTGGCATTCCTTCTTTTAGTGCGGCTGGCGCCGTTCCGAAGAGAACGGCCCCGCTCTCCTGCAGAGTGCAGTAGAAATACCAAAATGCAGAAAGGCAGCCGCAATCGTACGGCTGCCTTTCTGCATAAATATCTATTTCTGTTCGCTGGGCGCAAAAAACACAGAAAACCCGTGATCCAAGAACGCCAGAGGCTTACCTTGCCGAGCCGGTCGTCACTGTGGAGACCTATCCTTGGGAATCGTCGATCCAGGCTGCATGTCGCGTCTGGATCGCGAAAGAACTAGTAACGGCCTCGCCCACGCGAGCTACCGCCACCCGCACCCCCGCTGCTGCCCTTGCGCGCCTGGTAACAATCCCGGCAAAATACCGGACGATCGCCACGCGGCTCAAATGGCACTGTTGTAGGCTGGCCGCAACCCGAACAAATCACAGGTGTTCCCTGTGCCGGAGCAGAACGGTAGCCGGAGCCTCCCCCACCTTGGTCGTTCTTCTTTGCCATACGGCAAGGCTTGCAACGCTTGGGGGTCGAGTAACCGCGTTCCTGAAAGAACGCTTGATCGGCAGCTGTGAACGTGAAATCTTGTCCGCAATCGCTGCAAGTAAGTTGAATATCTCCAGCCATGGGTCTCCTCGTGCAGATTGTACAGCCCAATGTACCATTTTCCACGTAAGGTTTTTTCTGAAAGTCTAAAAGTTATGCCGCCCCCCAGGGATTTTTTCTGCGAACCAATGCAGGAAACCCGTATCGTTAACTAAAAGCCTCCCAAAGTGCTTCTTATAACTAAGATGTGCGCATCTAAGCGACGCGCATCATGGTCTCCAGCCGCTCTTCTCGCGCTATCATCGTTCCACGCTTCTGAGGACACTATGCGGATTGTCTATGTGCTTACTTCCCTCGGCATGGGCGGAGCGGAACGGCAGGTGATTGCTTTAGCCGAGCGCATGGCGAAGCGCGGCCACGCCGTCGTCCTGCTCGTGCTCCGCCCGCGCCTGCCCGCGGAGTGGCCCTCTTCCCTCGAAACGATTCATCTGGACATCGATAAGTCGCCCAGCAGTCTGCTGCGCGCCCTCGTCCAGGCAAAGCAGTTCCCTCAGGCATTTCATCCCGACCTGCTTCATGGTCACAGCTTTCATGGCAATCTGGCCGCCCGCCTCTTCAAGCTTTTTGATCGCAAGGTGATCGTCCTCTCCACCGTGCACAACGTGTATGAGGGGCGCTGGCCGCGCATGTTGGCTTATCGTCTCACGGACCCCCTCAGCGACCGTACGACTGCCGTCAGCGATGCTGCCGCAACCCGCTTTGTGCGCCTCCACGCCGTCCCGCAACGCAAGTGCCTTGTGATCGCCAACGGCATCGATGAAACCGAATTCGCTCCCCGTCCCGGCCGTCGCCAACAACTGCGTTTCGAAATGGGTGTCGAACATGCCTTCGTGTGGCTCACCGCCGGCCGTGTCGTTCCCGCCAAGGATTACCCCAACCTTCTGCGCGCTTTCGCTTCCGTGCACGCAAGCATCCCCGATACGCAATTATGGATCGCCGGAGATATGGCCACTGCCGAGGCCGGGAATGTCCGCGGTCTGGCGTTGAAGCTAGGCTTGGGCAATGCCGTCCGCTGGCTGGGGCTACGCCGCGATATGCCGGCGCTGCTCGATGCCGCCGACGCCTTTGTGCTCGGCTCAGCCTGGGAAGGGATGCCGCTGGCCCTGGGAGAAGCCATGGCCATGCAGAAGCCCGTCGTGGCCACCGATGTAGGGGGTGTGCGCCAGTTAGTAGGCGACGAAGCGGCGAGCAGTATTTCAGGCTGTAAGTCCGGCTCGATTGTGCCGCCCAAAGATCCCGGCCAACTGGCTCGGGCCATGCAAGCTGCCATGCTGGCATCGCCCGAGCACCGCAACGCCCAGGGCATCGCCGCACGCCAGCGCATCGTCGCCACCTTCAGCATGAACGCCAAGGCCAACGAGTGGGAAGCGCTCTATCGGTCAGTCTTGCTGTGAGCGCCGTGCGGCAAAAACAAAGGCCGGAGCATAGCGCCCCGGCCCGTCATAAATGCTCAAGAACCGGTCAGAACGAGAATGTCGCCTGCACGAAGACGCGCCGCGCTGCCGAACTGGTGGGCGCCGAGTAAATGCCCTTCGCGAGGCTGAACGAATGCCCAAACCGATCGCCGGGCCCAGTTACATTCGTAGCATCGTCGAACGTGGGAATCACCGATCCCGAGGGTGTTCCATAGTCGATATCGTTGAACAGATTCAACGCCTGGACACTGAAGGTCAGGTTATATTTGCGACCGGTATTGGTTGGGGCGAACATGGCCCCCATGCCGCGTCCGCCACCGCCCAGGCCGCCCGGCCCAAGACCGCCGCCGCCGGGTCCGCCACCTCCCGGTCCACCGCCCATACCGCCGCGCCCTCCGCCATGTCCCCCGCCGTCTGTCGAACTCGACGCCAGTTTCGGACCGACTCCAAACGCCCGGCTGACGCGCAGATTCACGGCCACCGCCGCCGGTCCATTGCCCTCATTGATCGGGATCGGCGTATAGTTATCGGCCTGTGGCTGGGTATCGAGGCAGCCGAATGTCGTCGAAGCATAACGGCCCGACTGGCCGGCGCAAAGCGAGTTATCCGCCAATGCCGGCCGGTTATTGAAGAAGTTATCGCCGGTCAGATCGTTGTTCGTCACGATGTTATACGGTTTGCCCGACTGCGCCATCATGAACGGATTGAAGCGGATTCCCCACGGCGCCATATAGTTGCCCATCAGAAACACCATGTTGGTCGAGGCGAAGCTGGCCCGCCCATAATCCTGGCTGATGTTATAGGAGTTAGAAACGGTCGAGCCGCCCCCGCCGTCGGAATTGACATTCGTCCAGTTATAGAAGCCGGCAATGCTGAAGGTGGGCGTGATGCGTGCATTTACGTTCACGATCACCTGGTTCTGCTTGAATACCGCTTCTGGATCGTACTGATTCACAATGCCCAGCGATGGATCGGGCCTCACCCCTGTTTGCGTGGCGCTCCCATACGTATAGGTTCCCGGCAGGTATGCATTCGAGTCCCGCGTCACCAACTGGTGTACCCCGAATGAGCGCAGATAAGTCGCCGTCAGCGTGGTCGACTTCGTCAACTGCCGCTCCAGGCTCGCTCCAATCTGCTGCACATAGGGCGAACGATAGCTGGGTGCGATCTGCACGATTGTGTTTGCACTTGAAGATGTCGTGCCGCAGGCGGATAAGTCGGGAATATTGCTGAGACTGTTCGCGTCGAAGCACTGCGGATTGCTGATAACGATCTGTTTCTGGCTGTTGGGACCGCCGCTCTGGCGCGTCGCCCCCAGCAAAGTGCTATAAGTCAGGCGGTCGTAGAAAATGCCATATCCGCCGCGCAACACCGTCTTGGCCTGCTTGGCGTCCTTGTGCCCGTCGAGAGCGTATGCAAAAGAAACTCGCGGCGCCCAGTCGCTGTGGTCCGAGACATGATTTTGCGATTCCCACCGCAGTCCTCCAGAGACCGTCAGGTTGCGATTCACCTTCCAGTCGTCCTGCAGAAAGACGGCGGCGTCGAACACATTGACGGTTGCCGGCAACGGTCCGGTGGTATACGTCAACTTGTTCGGCAGCGCGCATTGTTGCTGCGTGCATCCCGCCGCAATCTGCGCGAAGGTCATGTTCGCGGCCAGGTCGGCCATCAACGCCTGGTAGTCTGCAATGCTCGCAAAACTGAATGTGCCGTTAAAGTTCGCATTGGTTGAATTGGAGTCGCGATTGTCGCGCAACCGCGTGCCGAACTTCACGGCATGAGGTCCCAGCGACATCGTGGTCAGGTTCCAAAGCTCCAGGTGATCCTGATGGTCATTGGAATATTGGCTTGACGAGCCGCCGCCCGTGAAAAAGTTGGCAACCTGCACCTGCGGCGTGGCGCTGACCGAAGTATCCGTAGACGTGTCGCGAAGATATTGAAAGCGTGTCTCGTTGACGATGTGATCGTTGATGATATGCGCGTCGCTCACTTGCAGCGTGTGTTCAATCGAGGTCGATCCTGTTGCTTGCGTAGGCAGGTCGTATGTTGTGCCCAGGACGCCGCTTTCGCTGTCCCGGTAAAACTGGTAACGTACCGTGAGCGTGTCCTTTTGCCCTAATTGCAAATCGATGCGCGGAGCGATATTGGTGCGGGTCCGCGGACTGAACACGCCGCCCGTGACAGGCGCCGCCGGTGCTGCCGCCAGTTGGGCCGTGTAGACATAGGCGTCCGAAGTATTGCGCTGGTCCACGCTGACAAAGAACGACGCCCACTTAGAGAGGGAGCCATTCAGCGTTCCATTGAACTGATAGCTGTCATACGAAGGAATATTGCTGGCAAAGGGATTGCCGGTATTAAAGGTATTGTCGTTGCCCATCGCAAAAAATTGACCATGCAATTTATCGGTGCCCGGCTTGGTCAAAATCTCGATGCGCCCATAACCCAGCTTGTCGTACTCCGCTGAAAATGGATTCTGGTTGATGCGGATCTCGCGGATCGCCGACTTGGGCGGCAGTTGGCCTCCCGTGAAGCCGTCGATATAAACCTGTCCGCCATTCGGTCCCGCCGAGGGGCCGGCCAGCGCCTGCAACTCGTTCGAAAGTTCGTCCGGATCGTCGGACAATGCATCCAGATCCTTGCCTTTCAAAACCACCGAACTGGCATTGCCGCTTGCGTCCACGCTCACCGTTGGCGAATCGTCTGACACGGTGACGCTCTGCTGTTCGGTCTGGATAGCCATCGCGACATCCACGCGCTTCACCTGTCCCGCCGCGAGCGAGATGGCCGCGGATTGAAATGGCGCGAACCCCTCGAAGGTGGCCTGCACAAAATAGCTGCCCGGCGCCAATCCCCGCACTTCGTAGGCGCCCGATGCATCGGCGGCCGCCGAACTCACGGCCACGCCTGCCGAGTTGGTCACCGTAATTTTTGCGCCCGGAATCAACGCGCCCGCCGGGTCGCTGATGTGTCCATGCAATCCTGCGGTCGTAACCGCCGTGGGCGCCTGCGCGGCAGCCAACGCGGCGCAACCCAATATCAAGGCGAATAAGAAATGAATTGAGTAATGAAATCTTAGATACACTTTTCCCTCATATGTTTTGAATATGTGTGTACGTCTACTATTGAGCCGCTTCCGGTGAGCCCGAGCTCATGCTCCAGTTCGAGAGCAGACTTTGGCTGGCCGCAGCCGGCGCCTGCAGCAATGGCTCCACACCCGCCATCAGGGTGATCGCCGTGACCTCCGTTGCACCCTCGGTTGAAACCACCATTACGGCTTCGCCTTTTTGTAAATCGCTAAGTTGGATCGCAGGTGCCCGGCTCAACACCTGCTGCGGATCGCCGCCTTGTCCATTGCCGTCATGCTGTGGGCCACCGCTTGCGCCATTTGCAGGTGGCACACCACCGGCTCCTGCCGCGCCCTTCAGCCGCACTGCCAGCATCTGCGCCATCCTGTCAGGCAGCCGCCGCATCTGCGCATCCGCCGTGACGTGAACTGTGACCTGTTTCTTGGTTGCCAGATCCTTCACCACCAGCGTGGAACTCGCCGCATCTACCGAAGCGACCGTACCGGAGATATTGCGGAACCCGCCCGATACCACCTCTTCGGCAGTCAACTCCGTGCCGTCTGCATTTTTCGAACCCCGCGCCCGCAACTGGTCGCCGGGATGAATCGCATCGATGGGTGCCGGTTGCGCCTGATCGAAACGAACCGAAGCCGCCGCATACCGCTTGAGGACAGTTGTCTTGGCCGTATGAACGGTAATGGTCTTGGCCGTCGGTCCCGCGCCGCTCGTCAACACAATGGTGCCGCTCGCTGCGTCGACACTTTTCACCAGGCCACCCATGCTACGCCGTTGCCAATCTTCGCGGTCTTTCTGCTGCTTGGCCGCTACATCCTCTTGCTTGATCGCGATCACTTGCAGAGCTTGCTGCTTAGCCCCCGCCGCACCCGTATCCACCCTCACCAGCACGCGGTCGCCCACAGCAAGATCGACAAACTGCAGCGTCTCCGCCGTGCTCAAATCCTTTTGTCCGGGAGCGATGCGCTTCAGCGATGCGGTCGCGGGAACCTCCACCTGGCGCTGCTCTCCCGCATCCGTCTTCACGCTAAGTGTGTTGCCGCTGATCGCCGTCACGGTGCCCACAAAACGGATAGGCGCCTGGGCGCGCAGCAACGGAACGGCCACGAAAGCAACCACCAACAACACCGCCGCTGCAATCCGAATCTTCATCTTGCGTCTCATAAGTCCATTCTTCACGAGCTAAATCTTTCGGGAGATCGTCCCGGCGGTTCGGAATTCTATTCGGTCCGGAATCCTATTCTCATACCGGTAGACGCATGAGCGCGCCAAAAGGTTGAGTAGCCTGGTCCTCCGCCTATCGCATATCCCGTTTGTACACGCCGGAATGCCGGCACGGCCCAACGATTCATCTTGTCTGCTTGCGGAAGGGAAGTCCTTTGCCGACGTGCAAAGCGGCGCGGGGAAAATGTCGATCGTCGTGGCTTACGATGTCAGGGACCCTGAATAAACTCTATACGATGCGTGCTATTGCGCGAGTTCCGCCGTCTCCAAAAATGTATAACTTCCCGAGGGCGTGGGAATAATGTTCCTGAGGCGCGTGTTATGGACCACAATCGTGTCTCGATACCATAAATTAATGGCGGGCAGGTCGCGCGCCAAAATCTGCTGTGCTTCCACGTAATCCGCCCTCCGGTGCGTTCCATCGCTGCTGGCTGCCGCATCGTCAAGCAACGCATCGAGCCGGGCATTCGAGTAGTGGCCGCGGTTGGCGCCCTTGGGCGAGAACCGCGCCGTCGAGAAGGCGTAGCTGAAAATGTCGGGCTGCTCGTTGCCGCCAATCCAGCGCAGCGAATACATCTGGAAGGCTCCGCGGGTTACATCGGCATAGAACGTGGCGAACTCATAGCTGCGCAGATCGAGCACGATTCCCACCCGCGCCAGTTGCTGCTGCAGCACTGCGGCCAGCAGTCGCACATCTTCGACAGTGCTCGTCTTCATCGTCAAATGAAAGCGGATTCCATCCGCGCCGGCTCGGTAGCCCGCTTCGTCCAGCAGTCGTTTTGCCCGCGCTGCGTCATAGTCGTAGTGCGCCACATCGCCGCTCCACGCCCAATGATTGCGCGGCAACATGCTTACCGCGGGTTGTGCATGGCCGCCCATCAATGTTCGGATGATGAGATTGCGATCGATGGCGCATGAGATTGCCTGCCGCACCCGCGCATCCTTCAGCAATGGGTCCCGCGTGTTAAAGGCGAGATACTGAATCTGCGTCCCCTCTGCGTCTTCCACCTTCAGATTCGGCCGCTGTGCAAGCACCGGCAGCGCGTCCATGGGCAGGGAATTGATGACCACATCGCCCGAGCCTTTTTCCAACTCCAGCGATTGCGTAATCGAGTCGGGCACCACGGCAAAGCGCACCCGTGCGAGCTTCGGAGCCGCGCTCCAACTCATCGGATTGCGCTCGATCACCACATCCTGGTCCATCTGCTGACTGACAAAACGAAACGGCCCGGTGCCTACCGGATGCCGCCAGAACTCGCGCCCGCTGCCCTCGGGAACAACGCCCATCGCGCCCGTCGAGAGGTTCGTCAGCAGAAAGTTGTCCGCCTGTTTCAAATGAAAAATCACCGTCTGCGCGTCGGGAGCTTCAATCGTATCCACCGAAGCATAGGACGCCGTCTTCGGCGAGATCACCTTGCCCGTGCGCATCGAGTTGATCGTCCACGCCACATCGCGCGCCGTCAGAGCCCGCCCGTCGTGAAAGCGCACCCCACCGCGCAAATGAAAGATCAGCGTGCGCGGGTCCGGCTGCTCCCACCGCTCGGCCAATGCGGGAGTGAAATGAAAGCTCGCATCGCGCGCCACCAAACCGTCGAAGATCAACTCATCGATATGTTCCGACTGCGCGTCCGTGCCTACCCGCGGATCGAGATTCGCCGGGCTGCTCTCGATGAGAAACACCACCGTCCCCATCTTTCTCTGCCCCGACCGGCATCCGGCCAGCATCAGCAGGCAGCCCAGCACGACTCCAGCGCGCCGCATCCGTGCCAACAGGCTAAACATAAGTCACCTGCCCCAAAATCGCAGGCCGAGCCGCCCCCGTAGCCGCCGGCACATTGCCCGGCAGGTGATGCCATGTCTGCCAGGCGAGCAGTGCAAATGCGGCGGCCTCTTTAGCCTCTGCCGGCAGACCGAATGCCTCGCTCGTAGTCAGCGTACAGCCCAATGGTTCTAGCCGTTGTTGCAACATGGCCATCAGTGTGCCGTTTCGCGCGCCTCCGCCAGAAACCACATAGTCCACCGCATGGCGTTTCATCTTCGGATGAACGAACCGTTTGTAACTTTGCGCGATGCTCTCCGCCGTCAGCGCCGTCGCCGTGGTCAGCGCATCTTCAGGCGTGTTGCTGTGGCGCTGACACGCTGCCAGAAACTTTGCCGCGTACTCGCGGCCAAACTGTTCTCGCCCCGCCGTACGCGGCGGTTTCAGTGCAAAGTAAGCATGACGCAACTCCGCCGTCAGCACCGTCTGCAGCACGTTGCCCCGGCCGGCGAACCGGCCATTCCGGTCGAACGGCTTGCCGAAAAGCTGTTGCGTCAATGCATCCATCACCATGTTGCCCGGCCCGTTGTCGAAGGCTACAACCGCGCCCGCCCTCGCCCCTGCGGGAATCGCCGTAAGGTTCGCGATGCCGCCGATGTTCTGCAGCACTCGTCCGCGCTCGTCATCGGCAAATAGCACATAGTCCAACAACGAAACCAGTGGCGCGCCCTGGCCTCCGGCGACCATGTCCGCAGGGCGAAAGTTCGACACCACGGGAACCCCAAGCGCAGCCGCAATCGCCGCGGTCTCGCCCAACTGCCATGTACAGGCAAACTGTTTTCCCGCATAGCCCGCAGCCCGCGGCTGATGATAAAGCGTCTGTCCGTGGCACCCAATCAAGTCCGGCTTCACCGCATGTCGCTTGGCCGTAGCCTCCACCGCATCGGCGTACGCCAGCCCCAGCCGCCAATTGAGCCGCGCCAACTCCGCCGTCGAAGTGGAGGCAGCATTCATCGCCGCCAGCACCGCACGCCGCAACGCCGCAGGATAAGCAAATCCCTCATGCGCCAACAGCGTAACCTTGGGCCGCGGATCACCCTCAAGCCCGCTCTGAAACCTGCCCGGCTCAATCCGCACCAGCGCCACGTCCACGCCATCCGCAGAGGTACCGCTCATCACTCCGGCCACCGTCATCGCCGTTCTGTTCTTTATCGTCGCGGCCTTGGCGCTCATGCGGTCTCCACCAGCGACGCTCGCCTCGCTCGTACTGTTTTCGCGGTCTGTGCCGCACCGGCTTGCGCATTGCCCGGCTGTGCCTTCATGACTCTTTCGTTGAAGCGTGCAATCTTTTTCTGCAGCGCTTCAAACTGCCGTGCGGGCAATGCTTTCGCGGTTCCACTCGCGAACAGTCTCGCCCGTTTCCGCGCCATCTCCAGCGCACGCTGCAGCAGCAGTTTTCTAAAGGCCCCCGACCGCTCGCCCTCGGCAATCAATCCTTCATACGCGCGCAAAATCAATTCAGGACTGTGGCAGATCTCCAGCGTATCCATCCCCGCGCGAATGGCCGCGACCGCTGCCTCTTCCATCGGAAGAAACTTTAGAATGCCGCCCATCTCCAGATCGTCCGAGAAGATAATCCCGCCATAGCCGATCCGCTTCCGCAGCACCGTCGTAATCCAATAACTTGAAGCGCTCGCCGGCAGATTCTTTCCTCGCGTCTCGGGATAAGCCGCGTGATTCACCATCACCATCGGCAACTCCTTGCGCAGTTCGCGATATGGCGCTAAATCCTCTCGCCAAAGCTCCTGCCATCCGCGTTCAATCGCGGGAGTCTCCAAATGCGAATCGCGTGTGCCCGCACCCAGCCCCGGAAAATGCTTCGCGCAGCCGGCCACATCCTGCGCAGCCAGCCCCGCCAAAAAGCCGCGCGCATACTCGACAACACCTTCAGCCGTCGCCGCAGCCGTACGTGTGCCCATCACCTCCGCGGAGTCCGCCAGAGCCAGATCCAACACCGGCGCCAGCGTGGTATTGAACCCGAAAGCCTTTACGCCTCGCCCAATCAGCTCCCCATGCTCGCGCGCCAGTTCCGGTTTCCCCGTGTGCCGCGCAGCCAGCGCGACGGCCTGTGCCGACGGCATCGGAGCCAGCGCGTCGCGCAGCCGGTCCACCGTGCCACCCTCCACATCCACGCAGCGAAAGCTGTGTGCCGTGCACAGTGCGGTGGCGTCCTTCAGCAGCGCCCGCGTCTGTTGCGCATCGGCGATATTGCGGCGAAAAAGGATGACGCCTGCAGGCCGCGCCAACTTGAGCCAGGCGCGCTCCAACCCGCTGAGTTCCGTGCCTCCCAGCCCCACCACCAGCAAGCTTCCCGCGGCCTGGCGCAGCGTCGCCGTCATGCTTTCTCCTTCAACTCGCTTTGCAGTTCTTCCAGCAGATTCAGCGCCTGCAGCGGAGTCAACGCGTTCACATCGACGGCCTCAAGGCGATCCACGATCCGCTGCGACAGCGGAGTAAACATCGTCAACTGCATCGGCTCGGGCTCCGTCTCCACCTGCACGCTCTGCCGTTCCTGCTTCTCATGCTGCCGCAAAATTCGTTTCGCCCGCTCGATCACGGCAGAAGGCAATCCCGCCAGCTTCGCGACTTCAATGCCGTAACTCTTGCTCGCCGCGCCTGGCTCAATGGTATGCAAAAACACGATGCCGCCTGCCGCTTCTTTCACGCCGACGCGTAGATTCGTCACCCGCGGCAGCTTCTCCGCCAGCATTGTCAGCTCATGGTAGTGAGTGGCAAACAGCGTGCGCGCGCACGTCTCTGCATGGAGATACTCCACCGTGGCCCATGCCAGGCTTAGCCCATCGAACGTTGCCGTCCCCCGTCCCATCTCGTCCAGCAGGATCAGCGATCGATGGGTAGCCGTATTCAGAATCGTCGCCGTCTCCGTCATCTCCACCATGAACGTCGACCGCCCCCGCGCCACGTTGTCGCTTGCGCCGATGCGCGTATAAATGCGGTCCACCAGCCCCAGCCGCAAGCTGTCCGCAGGCACAAAACAGCCCATCTGCGCCATCAGCGTCAGCATCGCGGCCATGCGCAGATACGTGCTTTTACCGCCCATGTTCGGCCCGGTAATGAGTAACAGGCTCGGCCCGTTGTTGCTCGCGTCCAGATACAAATCGTTGGCGATGAATCGGCCCTCGCGCGTCTCTTCCATCCACTGCTCGATCACCGGATGCCGCGCCGCCACAGCCTCCAGCACCGGCTCTTCCGCCAGCCGTGGCCGCACATAGCGCCGTCCCGCCGCCAGATGCGCGAAGTTCCCCAGCAGATCCGCCTCCGCAACCACGGCGGACGAGCGCCGGATGCGCCCCGCTGCCGCCAGCACCAGGCCTCGCAGTTCGGCCACAATCCTCTTCTCGATCTCGATGGAGCGGTCATGCGCGGTGAGAATCTTGACCTCGTATTCCTTCAACTCCGGGGTCGTAAATCGTTCCGCGTTGACTAACGTCTGCTTGCGTTCATAGTCCGCCGGAGCCGCCGCCAAGTTAGCCTTAGTGATCTCGATGTAATACCCAAAAACGGAGTTATATCGCACCTTCAGCGAACTAATCCCCGTGCGCGTCCGCTCCCGCTCTTCGATGGCGGCAATCGACTGTCTTCCGGTCGTTGAAATCGTTCGCAACTCATCCAGTTCCGCATCCACACCCGCCGCAACCGCGCCGCCATCGGCCATCGTCAACGGAGGCTCTGCCACCAGCGTCGTTTCAATCCGCTGCGTCACGTCTTCCAGCGTGTCGAGATGCGCCACGAGGGTGCACCATTCCGCAGCCGTCATCGTTTCAACTGCCGTCTTCAGCCCTGGCAGCCTGCTCAAACTCGCCGCCAACGCCCGGATATCCCGCGGCCCCGCCGAATCCAGAGAGAGCCGCGCCAGCAAGCGCTCTAAGTCCAAAATTCCAGAGAACGCCCGGCGAACTTCTTCGCGGCGCAGCAAGTCTCCCTGCGCCTCGGCCACCGCCTCATACCGCGCTTCAATCGCGCCGGCATCCATCAGCGGCCGCAAAATCGTAGCTCGCAGCAGCCGCTTGCCCATCGGCGTCAGGCACGCATCGAGGGTATGAAACAGCGTTGCCCGGCTATCTTGCCCCTGGAACAGCGGCTCCACCAGTTCCAAATTGCGCACCGTCACCTGGTCCAGTTCCAGTGCCGTCGAGTGCTCTTGAAACTTCAGTGAATCGATATGCAGCGCTTCGTTCTTTTGCGTCGTGCGCACATAGTGCAGCACCGCTCCGGCTGCAATCGCCGCTGCCGGATGCCCCTCCAGCCCAAACCCCTCCAGCGACCGCACATTGAGTTGCCGCTCCACAAGAGGCACCGCAAAGTCCCGGGTCCAGACCCAGTCCTCCACGCGGGTCCGCGCCGGAATTCTCTCCAACGCAGGCGCCATCTCCGCGCTCGTCGCCAGCAACACCTCGCTCGGAGACGCCATCAGCAGCGCCTCGATCGCCTGCTGCTGCGCAGGGGCTCCATGAAACTCCGCCGTCCGAAATTCGCCTGTCGAAACGTCCAGCAGCGCCACCGCGCACACCGGTTCCTTCGCCGTGCCGGACTCGAACAGCGCCGCCAGAAAATTGTTCTGCTCCTGCCCCAGACCCGCGTCCAGCGCCGTCCCCGGCGACAGCACCCGCGTCACTTCGCGGCGCACAATCTTCTTGGTGAGCTTGGGGTCTTCCATCTGGTCGCAGATGGCGATGCGGAAGCCCTTCCGCAGCAGCCGCATCAGGTAGTTCTCGACCGAGTGGTAAGGCACGCCGCACATCGGCACCTGCCGCTCGCGGTCGCGTGCCGTCAGCGTCAGTTGCAGCTCTTTGCTGGCCACCACCGCGTCGTCGTAAAACAGTTCATAAAAATCGCCCATCCTGAAAAACAGCAGGGCATCGGGATTCTCCCGCTTTGCCGCCGTCCATTGCCGCATAAACGGCGTCAGTTCGGCAGGAGCTTTCTCGGTCGCAGAAGGCGCCGTAGCTATCTCGGGAGCCGTATCGGTTTTCGTCTCGGATTGAATCTCGTCTCGAATCACGCTGTTCTACAGATTAACGCGTGAGAGCATCTCCAGCGGCGCATCCCGCATCCGCTATTGCCGTTCGATCCTTCGCAATAGCGAAGAATCCTGGCCCGACTTGGCTGCGTGCCGCAAAAAATAGTCAGCGAGCCGCGTTCACCAGCACATCGCCTACCCGCAGCACCATCAGCCACGGATCTACCCGCGAAGCCACAAAATCGAATCGCCCATAGAACGCGCAGCCCCGCTCGTCTCCCGCATAGGCCACCAGCGCCCGGATTCCGCCGATCTCCGCCACGCGCAGCGTCCGCAACACCGCATCGCGCAGCAGCGCGGCTCCCACGCCTTTCCCCTGAGATTCCCGGTCCACGGCCAGCCGCGGCAGCAGCATGACAGGCACCGGACGGTCCGCCGGCTCCTCGGACGCCTGGCCCGGCTCCATCTGCCCCACCGCCAGGCTGTAGTAGCCCAGCACCACATCCTCGGCTACGGCTCCATAGCTCTGCGGCGCCGGCAGGTCCTCCCCGTGCAGCCCATGCTTGCGCAGCCACAGGTTCAACTCTTCCCGCCCGCAGTCGAACCCCTCCAGTCGGTGTCCGCCGCCTAGCTTCTCGATTCTGTATGGATTCACAGTGCGCCTCAACAAACCGCGTAAAGGCTTTATATCAAACCTTAGCCGGCGTCGAGATCCGAAGGAACCGTGCCCGCCGCCGCATCGATCCGCTCATCGGGTCGCTCAGCGGTAAGTCCCGGCTGATCCAGCAGAGCCCGCAACCGGGGCAGGCGGCGCACCGGGGCATCCAGTGCCGTCTGCAGGGTCGCCCACTTTTCCGGGTCCAGTCCAAACACCCGCCGTTCCGCGAGCGTCTCCTCCGCCTTGGCCAGCGCGCTTTCCATCACAAAGTCGCTCACCGAGCGCTGCGCTACCAGGGCTGCGGCCTGCAGCTTGGTCTTGGCCGAAGGCGATACCCGCAGATCGAGCTTTTCTGTACGCCGCTCCGCTGCCGGTTGATTGTCCATGACGATCTTCCCCAGATCCTCGAAGTAGCCCCGATTGAGATGCGCAGGCCAATGGAGAGCTGCCTGTCCACCTCGCATGTGTGCACACACATGCTGCTGAGATGCGGCAACCCCAGGAGAAAGCCGTCGAGAACGGCCTCCCCTTTTTCCCCCTCGGCTGAGCCGATCCCCGCAGTATGCGGGTTCTGGATGAGTTATTTTCCCTAGATTGTCTCAATGTCGTGACAATGTCAAGACAATTTACTGACATTTCGCCGAGACAGGCATCGCTGCTCCGCTTCAGATCATCTAAAAATCGTTGCCTCAGGCAGGAAACCGAAACCGGAGACACATCGCGGGCCGCAAAAATCTCGCCCTTTCTCGGCTGTCTCCCGAGCTTGAGTGCATCTGCAGGTGCACTCCCAACATCCTGAATGAGAGCGTTTTGAATGACTGCCAGGCGGCCACCCTTCTGCTGCTGTGAGCCGTCAGGTGATTTGCGTCACAGTATACTGACTCCTCAGGTCTTAAGGTAAACAGCGGAATGTACTTGCTTTGGCTCAGAGTCGCGGCTTTCCTATACGCAGGCGCAAGCATCGCTGCCTTTCCCGCCGTGCTCTACGGTTTGGAACGCTGGCGCAAGACCTGTATCCACATGGCGGGCCTCGCCTTCTTCTTCCATTTTGTCTCGGTCGTTGAAATGCTGGTGCAGGCGCACCACTTGATGCCGGTCGGCGTCCGGGATGCCGAATCACTGCTCGGCCTCGTCGTAACCGCCCTGTTCTTTCTCGTCTGGTTTTTCTACGAGACCATCTCGCTGGGGCTTTTCGCTTTACCGGTCACGTTTTTTCTGGTTTTTGTGCCGGCGCTCGGCGCGGACCGTTACACCTTTCCTTCTCAGGGCGTCCGCATGAACTGGCTGATCGCCCACATCGCCGCCCTGCTGGCTGCCTATGCCGCTCTCGGATTTAGCCTTTTGGCCTCCGTGCTTTACCTCGTGCAGGAACGCCGCCTGAAAAGCAAGCGCAAGGCCGAGGAAGGCCCCTGGTGGCTGCCATTGGATTGGCTTCCGCCCCTCGACACCCTGGAGCGCATCGCCCACGGTACGTTGGAGTTTGGCTTCCCCTGCATGACCGTCGGCCTCGTCATCGGCTCCGTGCTGGCGCAGGAAACCCCGCTCGGCGCCGCCTATTTCCGTGACCCCAAGGTCGTGGCTTCCTTTATCAGTTGGGGCGTTTACGTGTTATTGCTTTTTGTCCGTCGTACCGCCGGACTTCGTGGCCGCCGGGCGGCCTACGTTTCCGGAGGCGTTTTCGTGGTGATGCTGGCCGTATGGGCCGCCAACATGCTCAGCCAGGTTCATAGGTACGGTGCTCAATGACCCTGGCTATCATTGGCGTGAATCACAAGACCGCCCCCATCGAACTGCGTGAGCGCATCGCCATCTCCCGCGAGGAACTGCCCGAGGTCACCCGCGCCCTGGGAGACGTCCCCGGCGTAGCCGAATGCATGATCGTTTCCACCTGCAACCGGGTTGAGATTCTAGCCGCGACGGAGTCGCCGGCCATCGACCTCACCGGTTTTCTGCAGGAGCATTTTGGCCTCGATCCGGCCCTGCTCAAAGCTCATATTTACGAGCATCGCGATCAGCAGGCCGTCAGCCATCTCTTTCGCGTCGCCGCAAGCCTCGATTCCATGGTGGTGGGTGAGCCGCAGATCCTCGGTCAGGTCAAGGAAGCTTATGCCGTGGCGCGTGTCGCCGGAACCATCGGCGGCCAGCTTGACCACCTGCTGCAGGGTGCCTTTGCCGCTGCCAAAAAAGTCCGTTCCGAGACGGAAATCGGCTCGAACAGCGTCTCTATCGCCTCCGTCGCCGTCGATCTTGCCCGCAAAATCTTTGGCTCCCTCGCCGGGCGCACCGTGTTCCTGGTCGGTGCTGGCAAAATGAGCGAATTGGCTGCCCGCCATCTGGTTCAACAGGGCGCAGGCGCCATCCTCGTCACCAACCGCACTCTCGAACGCGCACAGCGCATGGCCGATCAGTTCAAAGGCCGTGTGATTCCCTTCGACCAGCTTCATGAAGCGGCCAGCCAGGCCGATATCGTCATCACTTCGACCGGCGCGCCGCATCCCATTTTTCGCCGCGAACACGCCCAGGCTTTTCTGCATCGCCGCCGCAATCGGCCCATGTTTTTCATCGACATAGCCGTGCCACGGGATGTCGATCCGGCAGTCAACAAGTTGGAAGGCATCTTCGTCTACGACATCGATGACCTGCAGCAGGTGGCCGCCGCGCACATGGCCGAGCGCAGCAGGGAAGCCGGCGACGCCGAAGCCCTGATTGCAGGCGAGGTCGAGCGCTTTCATCAGCGTCAGCGCACCGTCAATGTGGCCCCGGCCATCGTCGCCCTGCAAAAGCAGGCCGAGGAAATCCGCCAGGGTGAACTGCGCCGCCTCCAGGGCCGCCTCGGTTCGCTGACCGCGGAGCAAGCCGCCGCCGTTGAGGTTCTCACCCGCGGACTGGTCAACAAATTTCTTCACCATCCCATGCAGGCGCTCAAGCAGGCTGCCCGCGAAAACGACTCAGCCCGTCTCGATGCGCTCTGCGAAACATGGTCGTTGCCGGCCACCGCAGACCGCGATTCGGAGACGGAGATTTCAGCCTTCACCGAGACTCCGGCAACCGGCCAAACTACAAAAAACGAGGATGTTACCGTGAATGAATCCACCGTGGCGGGACGCCGATGAACCTCCGCATTGGAAGCCGCGGCTCGCAACTGGCTCTCTGGCAGGCCAACCACATTGCCGCCCTGCTGCGCGGTCAAGGGCACTCTGTCGAGATCGAGATCATCAAAACCACCGGCGACCGCCTGCAAGAGGTGACTTTCGCCCAGGTTGGCTCTAAAGGCATGTTTACCAGGGAGATCGAGGAAGCTCTCGCCGAGGGCCGGGTCGATCTTGCCGTTCACTCCCTCAAGGATCTGCCCACCGAGCTAGCTGAGCCATTCGTCCTGGCGGCCACCCCCCCCCGGGTCGATCCCAGAGACGTATTCGTCTCCGTCCACTACGCCAATCTGGCGTCTTTGCCGCAAGGGGCCCGTGTCGGCACCAGCAGCCAGCGCCGGCGCGCGCAGTTGAAAGCGCTTCGGCCCGATATCGAGGCTGTCGAATTTCGCGGCAATGTCGATACCCGTCTCCGTAAGCTGGCCGAAGGGCAAGTGGATGCAATTCTGCTGGCCGCAGCCGGCCTCGACCGTCTCGAAAAGACGGAATGGGTGCGGGAGCGTCTGGATCCAAAAGACTTCTGCCCCGCAGCCGGTCAGGGTTCCCTCGGGATCGAGACCCGCAAGGACGATGCCGCAACCCTCGCAGCCATCGCCTTTCTGGACGACCCGGCAACCCGCTTTGCCGTCACTGCCGAACGGGCCGCTTTGGCCGCACTCGGCGGCGGTTGCCAGGTGCCCATCGGCATTCACTGCCGGCCGGCGCAAAGCAATTACAGCGACGGGCAAGGGAAGTGGGACGAAATCTTCGCGATTGTGGCTGTGCCTGAAACGGGTACTGCGATCCGCGTCTTCCATAGCGCGCCGCGCGAAAACCCCGATCCCGCCGCCCTCGGGCTTCTCGCCGCCAAAAAGCTGATGGACTTGGGAGCCGGCCCCCTGCTTCAGGCACAAATACAAGATTCCGCGTCCGATTCCGCTGGAGTATCGCGGTGACTTTGCCGCTGCTCGCAGGCCGCCGGGTCCTTGTGACCCGGGCCATGCGTCAGGCCGGCAAGCTCAGCGAAGGACTTCATGCGTTAGGTGCGGTTCCGGTCGAGGTTCCCGTCCTCGAAATCCGTCCTCCCGGCGACCTCGAACCGCTCGATGCCGCGCTTCATCAGCTCAGTAGCTATCATTGGCTCATTTTGACCAGCGCCAACACCGTCCGCGTGCTGACGGAACGGGCCGCGGTGCTGGGCGTCTCCTTCGACTCCCTTTCCTCTGTCGGGATTGCAGTTGTCGGCGAGGCCACGGCCACAGAGGCGCGTAAATCCGGATTTTCGGTTACCTTGGTTCCAGAATCATACGTGGCCGAAAGTTTGGTTCAGGCCCTTACTAAAGGCATCTCCGGCAAACGCGTGCTCCTGGCACGAGCCGCCGTAGCCCGCGACATCATTCCCGATTCCCTGCGTGCTGCGGGTGCCGAACTGGATGTGGTGGATGCCTACCGCACCGTACTCCCGGATGCCGCTCCGGAGCAGCTTCGCAAAGCCCTGGCAGACGGCAGCGTCGATGCTGCAACGTTTACCAGCTCTTCGACCGCGATTCACTTGGCTGAGGCAGCGCACCGGGCGGGAATCGATTTTCCCCTGCCCAACGTTCCCGCCATCTCCATCGGACCCATCACCAGCCAGACGCTGGTCGATCTCGGCTGGGCCCCCACAACGGAAGCCGCACCCTCCGACATTCCAGGGCTGATCGCCGCAGTCGTTCGGGTTCTCGCCGCCCAATAGAAATTACGAGTGCCAGGTCTTATCTTCCGAGTGGCACACTGTCTCCAAAATGCACTGATCGCATTTCGGCTTCCGCGCAATGCAAACCTGCCTGCCGTGATGAATAATCTGGTGCGAGAAGTTGATCCACCGTTCCTGGGGAATCAACTGCATCAGTTCCTGCTCGACTTTTTGAGGCGTGTCCCCCTTGGCGAGATCCAGGCGATGCGTGATGCGGAATACATGCGTATCCACGACCACGCCCTCCGCCTTGCCGAAGCAGACTCCCAGCACCACATTCGCCGTCTTGCGCGCCGCTCCTGGAACCGTGATGAGTTCGGCCAGTGTTTCCGGCACCTTGCCGCCAAAATCCTCGCTGATTCTGCGGCCCGCGCCCTGAATCGATTTGGCCTTGTTGTGGAAGAAACCGGCGGTGCGAATCAGTTCCTCGATTTCAGGTAGCTTCGCCTTCGCCATGGCAGCAGGCGTGGGAAAGCGCCGAAAGAGTTCCGGGGTAACGATGTTCACGCGCACGTCGGTACACTGCGCCGACAAAATCGTGGCCACCAGCAGTTCCCACGGCGAGCGGTGGTGCAGCGCGCACTCCACATCGGGATAGGCCTCGTCCAGCCCTTTGAGAATGGCCGCAATCCGTTCCGGCGCTAAATCGCCGCGCGGCGAGTTGGTGCCTTTGCGGATGTCCGGTCGAGCGGTTTTCTTGCTGCCGGTGGTCGTCGGCTTCTTCTTCGCGAGTTTCGTTCCTGTCGTCCCCATGATTGCGAGTTTATATCTGCGCAGCACCGAAGATTTCCTTCGATCTTCATCTTCTTGCAGGCGCATTAGACGGCTCGCCGGGCCGGCAACGTGTCTGGCCGTAATACCCTAGCAATATGGATTGGCAGGCGCTTGCTCTCACCCTCAGGCTGGCCACGGTCACCACGGCCATTCTGCTGGCCGTGGCCGTTCCGCTGGCGGCGGTGCTGGTGTTGGGCCGTGGCCGCTGGCTTGCCGCGCTGGAGGCCCTGGCCGCCATGCCGCTGGTGCTGCCCCCCACCGTGCTGGGTTTCATGCTGCTGGTACTGCTCGGGCCTCATACGGCAGTCGGCCGCAGCCTAACGGCGTTGCTCGGCCATCCCCTGGCCTTCTCTTTCTCAGGATTGGTCGTCGGGTCGGTAATCTACAGCCTGCCCTTTGCCGTGCAGCCCATCGTGGCTGGATTCGCAGCGGTAGCCCCCGCTCTCATCGACGCCGCGCAACTGCTCGGTGCCGGGCCGGTCAAGCTGGTCTTCAGTCTGCTCATCCCGCTGGCCCGGCGCTCGCTTGTGGCCGCCGTGGTGCTGAGTTTTCTTCATACCGTCGGCGAATTCGGCGTGGTCCTCATGCTGGGCGGCGACATCCCAGGCGCCACGCGGACGCTTTCCATCGTCCTCTACAACCAGGTCGAGAACTTCGATTATTCCGCCGCGGGCCGCACCGCGGCCATTCTGCTAGGACTGAGCGTCGTGGCTTTGGGCGCGATTTATGTGGGCGGCCGGCCTCGTGGGGGTAGCCGTGCTTGAGATTGCCCTCGATTCCCGACGCGGCAGCTTCCATTTGCAGGTGGAGTGCCGTCTGGCGTCCGACTGGACGGTCATCTTTGGCCCTTCCGGCTCAGGCAAAAGCACGCTGCTGCGGCTGCTGGCCGGCCTTGACCGTACAGCCAGCAACCAGGGGCATCGGCGCATCCTTCTCGACGGCGTACCTCTGACCGATTCCGGGCAGAGGCTGCAACTTAAACCGGGCCGTCGTCACACCGCACTGGTTGCCCAGCAGCCCGCGCTGTTTCCTCACCTGAGCGTAACGGCGAACGTCGCGTATGGATTGGCTGGTCTTGATCGAACCGCCCGGGCCGCGCGCGTGGAGGAGATGCTGGAGCTAGCCGGTGCGGCGCATCTGGTCAACCGGCGTCCGCGCGATCTCTCCGGTGGCGAGGCGCAGCGTGTGGCCATCGCGCGTGCCCTGGCGCCCTACCCTCGATTGTTGCTGCTGGACGAGCCTTTTTCCGCGTTGGATGGAGCAGCGACAGACGCCCTGCTGGAACGGTTGCAGCTTTGGCTGCGCGTACATCATGTGCAGACAGTCCTGGCGACTCACGACGCCACCGACGCCTTTATCACCGGCGCCGAGGTCGCGCTGGTGCGTGAGGGCCGCCTCATCGCGCTGGGAGCGGCAGCTCAGGTACTTGCGCCCGAGCGGGACCGCCTGGCGCGCCGTCTGGGTGCAGTCTAGAACCCCACCATCACCGGTTCCATTTCAAGAGGAATGCCGAACCGCGCTTCGACGGCTGCCGTGATCCGGTCGCGAAGCGCCAGAATGTCCCCAGCCGTTGCGCCGCCCCGGTTGATCAGCGCCAGCGTGTGCCGTGAGGAGATGCCGGCAGCGCCCAGCACAAAACCCTTGGGAAATCCCGCCTGCTCGATGAGCCATGCCGCAGGCACTTTGGCCAGCCCACGATTTTCAGTGCCCGTTGCGGCGTCGGGCCGTCCGGCAGGGAAGCGCGGCGGCTCTTTCGCGGCAGCCGTGGCAATTCGTCGCAATTCGTCTTCCGTCACCACTGGATTCTTGAAGAAGCTGCCGGCACTTTGGCAGTCGGGATCGCCCTCCACCATCAACATGCCTTTGGACTGGCGAATCCGCCGCACCGTCGCCGTGACCTCGTTTAGCCGGGGCCGCGTCCCTGCCGGAAAGGCCCGTTGCAGGTCCGCATAGCGCAATGTCGGTTCGCCGTCTGGCGTGAGCCGGTAATCCACGCGCGTCACCACGTAGCGGCCTCGCTCCGTCGAGTTGAAACGGCTGCGGCGGTAAGCAAATTCGCACTCCGGCGCGGTAAATTCGGCAAATCGCCGATCCTGAAGATCGAACGCCCGCACCCGCTCGATGGACGAAGCCACTTCTTGCCCGTATGCGCCGACATTTTGCACAGGTGTGCCACCGACCGTGCCCGGAATGCCGGCCAAACATTCAATGCCCGCGCAGTTCTCCCCGGCGGCGCGCTCGACAAAGGCGTCCCACTCCTCACCGGCCGCCACTCGATAAACGCCTCGCTCCGCCACTTGGCCGTGATCGTCCGCAGGGGCAGCAGCCGAGATTCCGCGCAGCGCCACAAGGAGCACAAGCCCAGGGAAGCCGGTATCCGAAACCAGCAGATTGCTGCCGCCGCCCAGCACAAAAAGCGGAACTCCGTGCTCGTGCGCCCAACTCGCAGCTTCGGCAACCTCTTCTTCGCTGGCAGCCGAAACGAACCAGCGTGCGGGCCCACCGATGCCAAGGGTCGTGAACGGAGCAAGCGGCTTGTTTTCTTCCAGGAGCATTCACTCAAGGCTAAATCATGAGCCCGTCGCCCCGGCCAGGGCCACACCGGCAAGCCTGGCGCAAACCGGCAGCATTTGTAACAGACCCATGTTAATCTCACAGTCGAATGAACCGCAGAGACTTCCTCGCTACCGCATCCCTGGCTGCCGGAGCCACCCTCGTTCCCGGTCCTCTGGGCGCAGTCTCGGCTGCTCCTACCTCGGCAGAGACGCCCGGCGCCTTCGACTTTCTGTTTATCACCGACACGCACCTTGAGCCGGAACTCGATGCGGCCCATGGCTGCGCAATGGCCTTCAAAAAGGCCGCGGGCATCAAGGCGGATTTCGTCCTGCAGGGCGGAGACCATGTGTTCGACGCGTTGGCCGTGGATCGCAAACGGGCCGACAGCCTCTTCGATCTCTACGGGCACACCGAGCAGGCTCTCGGCCTCAAGGTGCATCACACCATCGGCAATCACGACCACTTCGGTCTGTTTGCCAAGAGCGGCATCGAGCCGGGCAGCCCCGGCTATGGCAAGCAGTTGTATCAGCAGCGCGTCGGGCCGACCTACTACTCCTTCGATCACAAGGGCTACCACTTCGTCGTGCTTGACACCATCCAGCCCACGGACGACCGTTCCTGGGAGGCCCGCATCGACCAGCCGCAACTCGCGTGGCTCAAGGCCGATCTTGCCGGAACCCCTGCCGGTACGCCCATCGTCGTGTCCGCGCATGTGCCGCTCGTCTCCGGTGTCGCGTCCTATGGGGAATCGAACCCGGCCTCGGCCTCCGCGCAAGCCCCCAGGCATCCGCAACTCATCGTCGCCAACGCCAGCGAGGTTGTGGCCGAGTTGCAAAAGCACAACACGCTGGCGGTCTTCCAGGGCCACACCCACCTCAATGAAGTGGTGCATTATCGCGGAATCCACTATGTAACATCGGGCGCGGTCTGCGGAAACTGGTGGCACGGCACCCGCTGGGGCACTCCCGAGGGCTTTACCGTGGTGAGTCTGCGCGCCGGCAAAATCGATTGGCGCTATGAGACTTACGGCTTCAAAACGGTGGACCCGCAGAACACCTAGAGCAGCGCCAACCAAACGAGAAGGACGCCGCCCGCATTTGCCGGTAGAATAAGTGCAGGCAGCTTTCCCTGCCGGAGGCGAAAATGTACCCAGAATTGATGGTAATTCCCATGCGCGAAGAGCTTACGCGCGCGGGCTTCAAGGAATCCCGGACTGCCGAGGACGTGGACGCTGCCCTGGCTCAGCCCGGTACGACCATGTTGGTGGTGAACTCGATTTGCGGCTGTGCGGCCGGTAAGATGCGGCCTGGCGTACGGCTGGCGCTCACCAACTCCACCAATGCCCCTGACCACAAGATCACCGTCTTCGCCGGTCAGGATCGCGAAGCCACCGAGCGCGCCCGCAGCTACTTCGAGGGCAACCCACCCACCTCGCCGGCCATTGCCATTCTCCGCGACGGCAAGCTGGTTTACCTCATGCAGCGCTCCGTCATCGAGCAGGCCACCGCGCAGCAGATCGCCGGTGAACTGATCCGTGCCTTCGACGAGTTCTGCGCCAAAGCCACTGCCTAAGCGCAATAACTCACGCAACGTAAAACGGCCTCCCGCTTGGGAGGCCGTTTTATGTTGCTGCCTACTTAATCCCCTAATCGCTTTCAACCCCGGCCGGCAGCTTCTGCACCTTGCTGTGCTTGATCGAGTAGCCGAAATAAATGATCAGTCCCAGCAGAAGCCAGCCGATCATCACCGTCCACGTAATCAACGGCAGATTGGTCATCAGGTAGACCGCTGTAATGATGCCGAGAATCGGCACCAGCGGCACCAGCGGCGTCTTAAAGGGCCGGTGCAAATCTGGATGGCGTACGCGCAGAACCCACACGCCGGCGCACACAATTGTGAAGGCCAGCAGCGTGCCGATATTCACCAGTTCTGCCAGCCGGTCGACCGACAAAAATGCCGGCAAAATGGCCACCACGCAGCCCACGGCGATCGTCGAGATCCATGGCGTGCGGAACTTCGGATGAATGTCCGCGGCCCATTTGGGCAGCAGTCCATCGCGGGACATGGAAAAGAAGACGCGCGACTGCCCCAGCAGCATGACCAGCATGACGGTGCCCAGGCCGAAGACTGCGCCGATCTTCACCAGCAGCGAGCCCCAACTGACGCCGGTCGCGTCGATGCCCAGCGCAACCGGGTCGGCGACGTTCAGAGCTTTGTAGTTCACCAGTCCGGTGAGCACGGTGGAAACGAGAATGTAGAGAATGGTGCACACTACCAGCGAGCCCAGAATGCCGAGCGGCATGTCTTTCTGCGGATTGCGCGCTTCCTGTGCGGCGGTCGAGACGGCGTCAAAGCCGATGTAAGCGAAAAAAATCGAGGCCGCGCCGGTCGCAATGCCGTGCCAGCCGAAGTTGCCGTGCCCGTCCGATGGCGGAATGAAGGGGTGCCAGTTGGCCCGTGCCAGTTCCGGATGACGGATAAGGAAGTAGACGCCGAGCACCAGGAAGATGCCGACGATGGCCAGCTTGACCACCACAATCGCGGAATTCAGATTGGCCGACTCCTTGATGCCGACCACCAGCACGGTCGTGATCACCAGGATGGCAAGAATGGCCACCAGGTTGAACAGTCCCGTGGCATGGGGCAGGGCAGTCGAGTCGATCCCCGGCGGCAGCGAAGAAAGCGGCAGCCAGCGCTGGTGAAAGAACACCAGAATCGTGCCCGGCGTGGCCGTCAGTTGCGGAGGAATGTAGATGTGCAGTTGTTGCAGCAGGCTATTGAAATATCCCGACCATCCCGAGGCCACCGTCGCCGCGCCAAATCCGTACTCCAGTCCCAGGTCCCAGCCGATGATCCAGGCAACAAACTCGCCCAGCGTCGCATACCCGTAGGTATATGCCGAACCGGCAATGGGAATGATGGAGGCAAACTCGGCATAGCAAAGGCCGGCAAAGGCGCATGTAATGCCTGCCAGCACAAAGCTGAGCGCGACCGCGGGGCCGGCATGCCGCGCGGCGGCCTGGCCGGTGAGCACAAAAATGCCCGCGCCGATGATTGCGCCGATGCCGAGTGTGATCAGGTTCGTTGCGCTCAGCGAGCGCCGGAGCGTATTTTCGCCCTCTTCACTCGCCTCTTGCGAAAGCAACGACATGGGTTTAACGCGAAGCAGCCTGGACATGGATGAGGGACTTCCTCCTCAGCGGTTGATATCGAATTGAGTTGGGCCGCCTTGCGCTTGGCCTGCGGCCCGGCGCGACCAGAAAAGATAGACAGGGATGCCGAGCAAGACAAGCACGAGGCCCGGCCACGTGTATTGAGGCTTATATCGCAATAATACGATACAGATCCAGGATGCGATCCCAAGATATAGTGCGGGCAGCACCGGGTAGCCGAGCGCTTTGTAGGGCCGGGGCGCGTCGGGCCGCTTGAAACGCAGCACGAACAAACCCAGAATCGTCAGAATATAAAACAGCAGCACCGCGAAGATGATGTAGTCGAGCAGTTGCCCGTATGAGCCTGAAATGCACAGCACCGTGGCCCACGCAGCCTGCAACAGCAGCCCCGCGACCGGCGTGCGATAACGCGGATGCAGCTTGCCCACGGACTTGAAAAACAGGCCGTCCTGGCTCATCGCATAGTACACGCGGGCTCCGGCCAGCGACATCCCGTTGGCGCATCCGAAGACCGACACCAGAATCGCGGCAGCCATCAGGTAGGCTCCGCCGGACGAAAAGATTTGCTCCAGCACTGCCGTGCCCACGCGGTCTTCGGCGGCATATTGCACGCCCCGCGCCAGCACCGTCGTGCCGTTCGGGTCCCCGTGCAGCGGCAGCACTACGAGGTAGGCAAGCGATGCGAAAAAGTAGACCGTCAGCACGAATCCCGTGCCCAGAACCAGCGACAGCGGAATGTTTCGTTTGGGATTCTTGACCTCGCCGGCCGTGAACGTGATGTTGTTCCAGGCATCGGACGAGAACAGCGAGCCCACCTGCACCACCGCCAGCAGCACCAGCAGGTTCACCATCACCGTGGGGCCGCCGATGCCGATCTGCACCGGGTGCAGCGAATGCCAACCGGCATTCTTCCAGAACTGGCTCAGGCCATCGCCAAAGTTCGCCTGCCACGCAATCCGGTTCCGGCCCATCGCAAAGGCAAGCAGAATCAGCCCCGCCAGCGACAGGGCTTTCGCCGAGGTAAAAACGTTCTGGATCAACGAGCCCAGCCGAACCCCGAAAATATTCACGATGGCCAGAAAGAAAATGACCAGAATGCCCGCCAGGTTCGCGGTGCTGACGCCGATATCCATGTTGCCGAGCACCATGGGGCCGATAGGGAAGGCGGGCACATGGGCAATGTGCCACAACCAGTGAGTGGTCGAAATAGCAGGGAAAAAGACCCCCAGAAATTTGCCGAATGCCACGCACACCGCGGCGATCGTGCCCGTCTGGATGACCAGGAAGAGCGTCCAGCCATAGAGAAAGCCCCACAGCGGTCCCAGCGACTCGCGCAGGTAAACGTATTGGCCGCCGGCCTTGGGCATCATGGCCGCCAACTCGCCATAGCTGAGCGCGCAGGTCATGGTGAGGAAGGCCGTCACCACCCACGCCCCCATGTACAACGCCGGTGAATTGGCGCCCCGCGCAATGTCCGCATCGACAATAAAGATCCCGGATCCGATCATGGACCCGATCACCAGGGCTGTCGAGCTGAAAAGGCCGAGACTTTGCACAAGCCGCGGCGGGCTGGACGGGGTTGCGGGCGATGCGGCGGCCTCTGGGCGAAAACGGGTGTCTTGGGTCGTCACTTGCATGATTTCTACCGGATTTTGTTCCGGATGTCTTTAGTTTTCTCGTCTTCCGCCCATTGGGCACATTCGGCCTATGGCAGTTCTCCCAAGGCTATAGAAGGAAACCGCGACCGCCGAGTGGCGTTTCCTCAAGAAAACGCCACCTCAAATCGAAGAACTGCCTTTGGATGGAAGAACTGCTCTTGGACAGAAGAAACGAGTCGATTAGAATTCAGCCCGCTGTCCGCTATTCGCTGATCTCTGTCCCCTGATCTCTGCCCTCTGTCCCAATCAAGCCAGTGCGGCGATCCACTTGCGGAACTCGGCTGCCGGATCGGGACGCCGGAAGAGAGCGGCGGAGACAGCCACAGCATTCGCACCGGCCGCCAGCACCAGCGGCGCTGTTTCCAGCGTGATGCCCGCGGCGGCTGTGAATACAGGCCCCGGCCCTGCCTGTTCCCGCAAGCGCCGCACGCCTTCCGGACCGATAGGCTCTTTGTCCGTCTGCTTGGTCGTGGTCCGGAACACGGGGCCGACGGCAAAGTAATCTGCCGGCGCTTCCAGAATTCCCGGGATCAGCGCTTCGCTGCCGCCAAAGGTGCCCACGATGCGGTCCGGCCCTAGAATGCGGCGAGCCTCCGCGGGCGACACATCGCCCGCATCGACATGCACGCCGTCGAATCCAAACTGCACTACCAGCTTGGCCCGGTCGTCGAGAATCAGCTTGACCTGCCCGGCGGGCATCGTGGCGCGAAGAATCTCCGCATCGGCGGATAACTGGGCCTCGTCACCCTGCTTATTGCGATATTCCAGCAGCGTCACGCCGGCTTGAAAAAGCGAGCTGCCGAGCTTATGCAGAAACCCGCTGCGACCGATTGAAGGGATGATGGACGAATCCAGAATGGGATAAACCTTCGGAAATGAACTGACCATGCCATCTAGAGTAGAAGACGCCACGGCCACTTGTCAGTGATCGAGGCAGGGAGCAACCCCCTCCATGCCTCGATCACTGATCTCTGTTCTCTTTTTTCTGTTCCCTGATCCCTATCTTCTGCTCTCTGTCTCACATCTCGTCCGCCGAAGGACCATAGCAGCCCGGAATCGGATGTCCGAGGATGCGCAGGTAGACGCCAACCTGTGCGCGGTGATGGACAAGGTGATTGATCACCCAGTTCCGCCAGACGCTGTATTTCGAGTCATCGATCCACACCTGATCGCCGGCCACAAACTTCCAGTTTGCGTCCCACTTCTCAAGCGGCAACTTGGCCAGGGCGGCTTTTACTTCGGCAACCTGCTTGTCGAACTGCGCCAGCAACGCCGCTTTGTCGATGTGAGGCGCGGGATTGGGCTTGTCGGCGGGAGTCCACTCCATCTTGTCTTTTACCAGCGTATGGAGCGCCCAGTTACCGGCCGTTTCCGCCAGATGGGTCACCAGGCGGCCCAAAGTCATCGACTTCGCATGGGGCTTCCAGGTGAAATCGACATCGGCCGGAAGCGCCTCCAGCATCTTGCGGCTCTTCGCAGTCTCGCTCTCATATTCGGCAACCAGTTCTTTTTGGATATCCATTCAAATGTCTCCAGTATTGCGAAACAAGAATAGTCCAATGGGACGGAATAAGCGAATAAAAAGCGATAATCATGCAGAAGCGAAGATAGGCCCCAGTGTGGGCCTATCTTCACTTCAGGCTAATGAAAAGGCATGTTTTGCGAGGAACCGCGCTTTGCTCTCTTTGAAGTCTGCCAGCAAGCGCTGCGGCCCGAACAGGCATGCCACGCCTACTGCCCCCGCTTGGCCAGAAAACGCTCCATGAATTTCGTATCGAATTCTCCAGCCCTGAAGCCCGGGTCCTGAAAGATCTCCTGGTGCAGTGAAATCGACGTGTCGATCCCCTGGATGACGAACTGGCTGAGTGCGCGCTCCATCTTGGCAATCGCCTCCGCACGGTCGTGGCCATGGACAACGAGCTTCGCAATCAGCGAGTCGTAATAGGGCGGCACAATGCCCTCCGCATACTGCGCCGTATCCACGCGGACGCCGTTGCCTCCCGGCACGTTGAAGACCGTGATCTTCCCCGGCGACGGGGTGAACTTCTGCGGATGCTCGGCATTGATGCGGCACTCGATGGCATGGCCGCGCAACTCGATCTTCGGCGGCAGAATCGCATCGAGCCGCTCGCCGGCCGCGATGCGCAATTGCGCCTTCACCAGGTCCACGCCGGTGATGAACTCGGTAATCGGGTGCTCTACCTGAATGCGCGTGTTCATTTCGATAAAGTAGAGCTGGCCGTCGTCGTCCATGAGGAACTCGATTGTGCCCGCGTTCTGATAGCCGATATCGGTGAGGCAGCGGCACAAAGTGCGGCTCAACTCTTCGCGCATCTTGGGCGTTACCTGCAGCGACGGAGCCTCTTCAATCAGCTTTTGATGGCGGCGCTGGATGGAACACTCGCGCTCAAAAAGCGTCGTGACGTTGCCGTGTTCGTCAGCCAGAATCTGGAACTCGATGTGGCGCGGCTGCTCGATGAACTTTTCCATGTAAAGTTCGCCGTTGCCGAACGCATTGGCCGCTTCGGTCGAAGCTGCATAGAAAAGATTGGGCAACTCCTCGGCAGAGCGCACAATCCTCATCCCGCGGCCACCGCCGCCGGCCTTCGCTTTCAGGATGACCGGGTAACCCACCTTCTTCGCCCAGCCCTGCGCATCTTCGGCGGTAGCGATAATCCCGTCGGAGCCGGGCAGAATCGGCACCTTGGCCTTTTTCATGGCCTGGCGCGCTTTTTCCTTCTCGCCCATCAGGCGCGTCACCTCGGGCGGCGGTCCAATGAACTTGATATTCGAAGCGCGGCACACTTCGGCAAAATTGGCGTTCTCGCTCAGCAGCCCATAGCCCGGATGGATCGCGTCCACATCGGCGATCTCGGCGGCTGAAATAACCGCCGGCACGTTCAGGTAGCTATCCGAAGGGCGCGGCGGCCCGATGCAGATGGCCTCGTCGGCAAAACGAACATGCAGCGAGTCCCGGTCCGCCTCGCTATACACAGCGACCGTGCGGATGCCGAGTTCCCGGCAGGCATTCAAAACACGCAGCGCGATTTCGCCGCGATTGGCAACCAGTACTTTACGAAACATGCAGAAACCTTTTACGAACGGGTTGGCGGAGTAAGCAGATCCATGCGGGTCAACCTATCGGACTCGATCGCGGCACTCAGGCTAACTCCGCTAACCTTACTGATTCCGCGAACTCCGCTTCAGATGCTAGCGCAGCCGGATAGAGAAAAGAGGCTGCCCATACTCGATAGGCTGGCCATTGGAAACCAGGCACTTGACCACCTCGCCCGAGGCATCGGACTCGATCTCGTTCATCAGCTTCATCGCTTCGATGATACAGATCACCTGGCCCTTCTCCACATGGCTGCCCGGGGCAACAAACGCCGCCGCGCCCGGGGAGGCCGATCCGTAAAATGTCCCGACGATGGGGGACTTCACCATGTGCAAGCCAGCGTCGGGATCGACAGCCGGAGCCGCCGGCGATACCGTAACCTGCGGCGCAACGCCCGCCGCCGAAGCTGCCTGCGGCGCTTGAGCCGAGGCCAGCAGGCGCGCCAGTTCCGGTAACCCGGCCGCCGTTGCCTCGGGCTGATTAAACTTGAGCCGGACTTTCAGATCGCCCCGGTCCAAATCGAACTCGGCAACCTGATATTCCTTCAAAAATTCGATCAGTTGTTTCAGATCCTGGATGTCTTGTGGATTCATTCGTTCCTTAACTCTCTCACAAACCGCTGAGACGAGATGGTTCAGAGTTCAATGAGGGCCTTGGGTGCGGGAGTGAGCACCTGCCCTCCGGTTCGTGTGACTGCCACCATATCCTCGATGCGGATGCCAAACTGACCGGCCAGATAGATTCCAGGCTCGATCGTCACAACCATGCCGGGGACCAGCTTGGCTGTCTGTCCTGCGCCGATACGGGGCGACTCGTGAATCTCCAAGCCGACGCCATGGCCGGTGGAGTGGGTAAACGCTTCAGCTAAACCTGCACGGCGCAACACGCTGCGCGTGGCCTCATCGACCGCGCCGCAGCTTACGCCCGAGGCCACCGCCGCCACGCCGGCCTGCTGTGCTTCCAGCACCGCTGCATAGGCATCGCGCTCGTTGGCCCTTGGCTTTCCCAGGTATACGGTGCGGGTCATGTCTGAACGATAAGCTTTGAGGGCAACCCCGAAGTCGAGAGTCAGAAATCCGCGCCGGGGCAACCGCGCGGTGGTCGCATGGCCGTGCGGCAGGGCTGAACGCACGCCCGAGGCAACGATGGTGTCGAACGACATGCCCTCCGCCCCCAGCAGACGGGCCCGGTGTTCCAACTCGGCGGCCACTTCGATCTCGGCAATTCCGGGTCGGATGAAGCCGACGATGTGCTCGAACAGCTTGCAGCCCATCAGCGCGGCTTCGCTCATCAAGGCCAGTTCGTCTTCGTCTTTGACCCGGCGCAGCGGTTCCACCAGCGGCACCGGCAGCGGAGAGAGAAAGTTGCGCCTCAATCGGGAGGGCAAAGCCTCCCGCCAGCGGGACAGTTCCGCGACCGTCGTGTGGGCCGGGTCGAATCCGGCGAAGTCCACGCCCGGCCATGCCGCAAGCCATTCCACAGCGGCAATCGCCGGGGAGCCCGAGGCGATCTGCACCTCTGCGGCCGCCACTTCTTCGGCAGCCTGCTCCGTATAGCGGCCGTCGGTAAACAGGCGCGCGGCGCGGCGAGTCACAGCGAGGGCGGCGCTGGAGCCGGTAAATCCTGAAAGATATCGAAGGTCGGGGAGAGCGGTAACCAGGAGACCGGGAAGGCCGGCGCGGGTCATCTTGCGGCGCAGTGCGCCCATGCGGCGGAAATGGTTCACTCGACAGGTATATCACGACAGGGCGGGAAAGCCGAGCCGGTTTTCAGGTAGGGGGGGCCGGACCCGGACGCCTCGAAATCGCCTCCGCATCCGGACGCAAGTGCCTACAGCGCGGGGCGAACCGGCTTTTTCTGATCGGGATCGAGTTGGACATCGCTGGCGTGAAGGTCCGATTGCCGGTCCATCCACTCATCGAGACGCGAACGCTTGAAACGCCACCGGTTTCCCAGTTTGAAAGCAGGCACGAATCCGTCGGAAGCGTATTTATAAAGCGTATCGGGCGAGATGCCCAGATAGTCGGAGGCCTGGCGGATGTCCATGACCTCGCGTACCTCGGGGATCAGCAGATTGGAGCGGGCAGCGGCGTTACGCATGATGCCTCCTCAAAAAGATTTTGCTTCAGGGGAGATTCCGGCAAACCTGCCGGTAGTCTTGTATATAGCGCGGTTTCGCCTGTGATTTCAAGGTTTTTCAGGCCGTTACCGTAAATTCATAGGCACGCTCATCCCATAATCGAAGCCCCGCTCGGGCAGAGAAGAAGGCATCATCCATCGGACGGTAGACAGGCCGACCGCTCCCCCAAGATGTTGGGCTGTTATGGCAGATGGTGCACAAACCTGAAAGGCCCCAGGGCGGCCAACCCCTACGGATCTTGAAAGCCGGCTCTTCGCGAAGAACTACAGTTCCTTGCGCCACCAGGCGGTCGGCTCTAAGCTGAGGAATTTGGTTTTGTCGCCCCTCGAAAGATAAAAATCCACCACCTTATCCTTTTGGAACGAGGAGCAGTCCGGCCAGGTCAGGTCCTTTTCGAGGTGGGTCGCTTGCTGGTGAATATCGAGCAGAGTGATCTCGTCGGCGGAGCATTGCACCACATGCTGCGCCTTCAATGAAAAGGTGCTTCCCGGCTGCGGGTCGCTGGGCATCTGGTTGGCGATCTTCGTCAACAACAGAATGAACGTAAACACAGCCGCAAAGATGGCAATCTTTTTCATGGCGAAAAACGATTCCTGGAAGGGTATCTCCAGCAACCAATGTAGCGCGCACATGCATCGAATACAACCCGAATCCGCGCTGCCGGGCGCTCAGGGTCCGGGCCATTTGCCAATCTGGGATTGTTAGTTGGTCTGGTCGTCCCGGCGATGCAGTGTCGGCCGGTCGTCGCCGGTCGATGCGCTGTCTGTGCCCTGGCCGGTCCCCTTGGTGTCGTCCGTCCCCGTGCTCGCCCTGCGCAGCGATGGCTTTTTGGTGTTCTTCGAGTCTCCCAGACGGCGCTTGTTCTCGATGCGCGCCAGCCGGGCCTTGATGTCGTCGAACTCTGAAGTGGTCACCGTGTACTGGTCGCGCGGCGGCAGAATCCGGGCAATCTCCTCTTGCGAATGCTGAATCCGGTCCGGTGTCTGCGGATGGTCGGAGAAGGCCTTCGAAACCATTCCCGGCTTGCGCTTCTCTAGAGCCTGAATCTTCTCGAAGAAACTGATGAAGGCCTGCGGATCGTAGCCCGCGCGGTACATATACTGCACGCCCAGAAAGTCGGCCTGCGCCTCAAACTCGCGCGAAAAGTGCAGAAAGGTCATCGGCACCCCGATCGAGGCGGCCTCGTAAATGCCGTAACCTGTCCAGCCGCCGATAAAGATCAGCGGAATGGTGCCCAACTGGGCGTAGTTCATGCGCGTCTGCTCGCGGACCGCGTGATGGGCGCAAACATGGGCTGTTTCGTGAGCCATCACCCCGGCCAGTTCCGCCTCCTCGTCCGCGTTCAGAATCAGCCCCGAATTCACGTAGAAAAAGCCGCCCGGCAGCGCCATGGCGTTGATCTCGTCCGAATCGATGATCTTGATCGTGAAGGGAACCTTGCAGTCCGAGTTCTTGACGATGTTCTGGCCGATGCGGTTCACGTACTCGCCGATCACCGGATCGTTGATGAACTTGGTGCTCTTCTCGATCTCCATCGAGTACATCTTGCCCATCTTGATTTCGGTGTCGGTCGAGTACCAGTTGCCCATGCCCCGGCCGCCGATATCGCGATTGCCCACCGCGCTCACGTCCTCGATGCTTCCCGGCTTCACGTTGATCTTTTCGCTGCCGGGCTCCACAACCTTGTCGGGATTGACCTCCGAAGCCGGCGTGTCCCCCTTCACCGGAGCCCCTGGGGCAGGCGGTTTTGCCGGGGTGTCGCCCCCTACCGGCGTCGTGCCCGGCGTGCTGGCTGGCGGAGTTGTCGAAGGTCCACCGGACGGGCTCGGTTGCGGAGTGGACTGCGCCCACAGCGTTGTCGTCAGTGCCAGGGCCCACCCGGCCAGCGTCATCGCTTTGAAAGCTTCATGACGTTTTCTCATGACCCACCTCCGTTGTGACCCATCCACGCAGGACGCCGCTTCGCTTAGTCCCTTAGACGCTAGTATCAGCCCATTTGGCACAAGAACGGAAGAAGATTCCGCGCCCGTCTTCGAAGCGTCGCCAAACCCTTTCCGCAGCATCGAAAATCTATTTGCTTCCGCCCCTTCCCGGGCCTCCGCGATTTGTTTGGAGATTGCCCGTCCTTGAACTCCTTGCTTCTGTATTCCTCGCTTCTGAATTAGAGTGGAGAACAACCGGGAATCGGGGGTGAACGTCGTGCGACGAACGATTCTAACGCTAGCTGCTGCAGCCCTATGCGTCTTCACGCAACTGGCCGCGCAGCAGGGCGCTTCTCTGGTTCCTGCCATCCCCGCGCAAGGCAAAATCCCCAAGCTGCACAGCCCGGTAAAGCCGGCGGCTGTCCAGCCCGTCACCGAAGCCGCTGCCGCGGTCTTTGACGCCACTCACCTTGGCTCGCCGTTGGTTCTCGACAAAGGCTGGCGCGTCGGGATCACCGCCGACGCCTTTGCCTCGGCTTCCACCTTCGATGATTCGACCTGGGCCGTCCGGAACGCCCAGGAATCCTTCGCCGATGTGCCCGACCCCGAAGACTCCGACACAGAAGACGCGGGCAAAACGCACGGCCGCGATTTTGCCTGGTTCCGCCTTCATGTGAAGCTGGCTCCGAACCACGGCCCGGTCTCCCTGCTCATCGATCTGCCCGTCGCCCAGACCACCACCATGAGCCTCGGCTCGCAAGGGCCCAGCGTCGATGTATTCGCCAACGGCCGGCACATCCAGCCGGAAGGTTCCCACGGAGACGATCCCGACCACTATCAGTCCATCTCGCGCATCTACAACCTGAATCTCGCCCCCTCTGAAACCTCCCTCACTCTTGTCCTGCGCACCATCCGCATTCCGTTTGGCCTGGGTGCCTACACCAGCTTTTTTGCCGCCCGCACGCTGCGCATAGGCGCCCCGGACGATCTCAACCGTTCACTGGAATTGTGGTCGTTTCGCAACCTCTTCGAACGGCTGCCGCGCCTCGTCGATGCTGTCCTGCTGACCGTGCTCTCCATCTTCCTGCTGGCTCTCTACTTCGCCCAGAAAGGCCATATCGAATATCTCTGGCTGGCCCTGCATGAGCTGGTCCAGGCTCCCATTGGATTCGTCGATCTGGCAGGTAGCTCGGCCCGTCTCGATCAACTGTGGTACGCCGCCCTCTACCTGCAACTGGTCGTCATCTCGGCCTATCTCTACTTCGAGTTCCTCATCGCGTTTCTGGCTCTTCGCAAACGCTGGTACATCACCTTGGCACGCTATACGGCTCCGGTGTTGGCCTGCGTCGGGCCGACTCTGTTGTTCGTAGGCCGAAGCCACCTCGTCGGGGTTCTCTTATTCGTGGTCTTCGCCGCCAGTCTCTTGTGGATCGCCGGCTGGCTGCTGTTCATCTTCGTCACCCTCGTTTCGGCTACGCTGCGACGCAACTTCGAGGCTGGCCTGCTGCTGATTCCGCTGCTGCTCAGCATGGTGGGAATCACCGAGCCCATCTTCACCACCGGCATGACCGATTGGGGCGGCCATCCCTATCGCTCGCCCCTCACACTGCAGGCGGGCCCGATCCCGATCCATTTCGCCTCGATTGCCGACTTCACCGGACTCCTCGTGATTGTGCTCATCATCTTCGTACGCTTCCTGCGCATTCACCGCAATCAGGAGCGCGCGGCCAGCGAATTGGCGGCGGCGCGCAGCGTGCAGGAGTTGATGATTCCCCAGGAAAAGCTCGAAACTCCCGGCTTTGAGGTGGAGTCGGTCTACACGCCCGCTAATGAGGTTGGCGGCGACTTCTATCATGTCCAGTCCACCGGCGATGGGGGACTGCTGGTCGTCATCGGCGACGTGGCCGGCAAGGGCCTGAAGGCGGCCATGAACGTTTCCATGCTGATGGGCGCTCTGCGCAGGACGCCGGAACGAAATCCTGCGAAAATCTTGGAGTCGCTCAACCGCGTGCTCACCGGCAGCGAAAGTTTCACCACCTGTCAGGCGGCGTGGTTCGGTCCCAATGGCGAAGTGGCGATGGCCAATGCCGGTCATCTGCCTCCCTATCTCAACAGCCAGGAAGTCGCGATCCCCGGCGGCCTGCCTCTCGGCGTCTTGCCCGAAGTGAGCTATGAAGAGTTCCGCCTCTATCTGCATCCCGGCGACCGGCTTCTTCTGCTCTCCGATGGCGTGGTCGAGGCCCGCCAACCTTCCGGCGAGTTATTCGGCTTCGCGCGCGTTCACAATCTCAGCAGCCAGTCGGCCTTTTATATTGCCGAGGCCGCCAAGGCCTTCGGACAGGAAGACGACATTACCGTCTTGACCGTTCGCCGGCTGGCGCAGGCCCTGGCCGCATGACATTGCAGTTTCGTGGCATCTCCGGCAGCAAGTGAGAGTAGCTCGAATACAACAGGCTCCCGCAGCTTCTGCATCGAAGGCGATATGAGCCGAACGCTTTTACCGGGCCAGCCTTACCCCCTGGGTGCCACCGCGTACAACAACGGTACGAATTTCGCAATCTTCTCTGAAGGCGCCGCGCGCGTCGATGTCTGCCTCTTCGATTCCGATGGCAGACAGAGCGAGTGCATCACCCTCCGCGAGCGCACCGCGTTTGTATGGCATGGCCTCATTCGCGGCATCAAACCCGGACAGCTTTATGGCTATCGCATCGACGGCCCCTGGGACCCGCAAAACGGACACCGCTTCAACTACAACAAGCTGCTCGTCGATCCCTATGCCAGGGCCATCTCCGGCCATGTCGGTTGGAAGCAGCCCATCTTCCCCTACGATCTCGCTTCCGGCGACGATCTCAAGATGGACATCCAGGACAGCGCCGCCGGCGTGCCGAAATGCGTCGTCATCGAGAGCAATTTCGATTGGGGCGACGATTGCAAGCCCGAGACGCCTCTGTCCGATTCCGTCATCTACGAGGTCCACGTCAAAGGCTTCAGCGTCCGCAATCCCATGGTTCCTGAAAAACTCCGGGGCACCTATGCCGGCCTTGCCCACGAGGCGAGCATCGGCTATCTCAAGGAACTGGGCATCACGGCGGTCGAGCTTCTGCCGATTCATCACTTCATCGATGAAGGACATCTGGTCGAGAAGGGACTTAGCGATTATTGGGGCTATAACACGCTCGGCTATTTCTCACCCATGTCCCGCTATAGCTCGTCCGGCGACCAGGGCGGCCAGGTCCGCGAATTCAAAGAGATGGTCAAAGCTCTCCACGCCGCCGGCATCGAGGTCATTCTCGACGTGGTGTATAACCACACCTGCGAAGGCAACCACCTGGGCCCCGTGCTCAGTTGGAAGGGCGTTTGCAACACCACCTACTACCGCCTTGTGCAGGATGATCCGCGTTACTACATGGACTATACCGGCACCGGCAACACCCTCAACGTCCGCAATCCCCCCGTCCTCAAGATGATCATGGACTCGCTCCGCTATTGGGTGACCGAGATGCACGTCGATGGCTTCCGCTTCGATCTCGCCGCCACCCTCGCCCGCGAGCTTCACGACGTGAGCCGGCTGTCCTCCTTCTTCGACACCATTCATCAAGACCCCACTCTGGCCGATATCAAGTTGATCGCCGAGCCCTGGGACGTAGGCGACGGCGGCTATCAGGTGGGCCAGTTCCCCGTGTTATGGGCGGAGTGGAACGGCAAATATCGCGACACCGTGCGCCGCTTCTGGAAGGGCGACGGCGGACAGCTTTCCGACTTCGCTTACCGGCTTACCGGGTCGAGCGACCTCTACCAGTTCGATGGCCGAAAGCCCTACGCCAGCATCAATTTCATCACCGCCCACGACGGCTTCACCCTTTGCGATCTCGTGAGTTACAACGAGAAACACAACGAAGCCAATCTGGACGATAACAAGGATGGCTCCGACAATAACGATTCGTGGAACATGGGTGAGGAAGGCCCCACCGACGATCCCGCGATTCGCACCCTGCGCGAGCGCCAGATGCGTAACTTCCTCGCCACCCTGCTGTTTTCTCAAGGCGTGCCTATGCTTGCCGGAGGCGATGAGTTCTCCCGCTCGCAGCACGGTAACAATAACTGCTATTGCCAGGACAATGACCTGACTTGGTTCGACTGGAATCTGGATGAATCGCGGGGACGTCTTCGTGACTTTACCCGCCAGATCATTCATCTCCGGCTTGCTCATCCGAATCTCCATCGGCGCAAGTTTTTCCAGGACCGCGAAATTCGCAAAAAGGGCGACGGCACCGTTGTCCGCGTCGTAAAAGATATTGCGTGGTTCAATCCCGATGGAAACGAAGTGTCAGACGAAGCATGGAACGCCGAGTGGAGCCGCGCCATCGCCCTGCTGCTGAACGGCCAAACCCTGCAGGTAACCGACGACGACGGCCAGTGGATTATCGATGACAGTTTCCTTATCCTCGTCAACGCGGCCCATGAAGGAGTCGAATTCAGCCTGCCTCTGTCTCCCAGCGGAAGAAGCTGGTGCCAGGTCGTCGACACCGAAAACATCGCAGATCCCTTCGTGAAAACTCCAGTGGGTGAAAAAGTTATCCTCGGTGGCAGATCGTTGAAGCTATTGAGCGATGAAGCTCCCAAAACCTCCTAAGTCGTCGGAAGATAAGTTAATAGCTTGTTAATCCAGAAACCTTAACGCATTTTTGATTCCTGTCGATAAACCTCATGAGGGCGCTCTCATCTTCTTCCCTCTTGGAGTATCGGGAGACAATGGGTATCTGGAATGCATGTCTCACCTGGTTTGGCAATCTGAACTTAAAGACCAAACTACATATTTCCTTTGGATGGTTGTGTCTTTTTACGGTCATCTTGGGCGTTGTTTGTCTGGCTGGGCTCCATCAGATCAGAAACGTGATCGATCAACATGCCGCTGCGGTGCAGGTCACCGGGTCGGCGCGGGACATACAGATTGCCTCCGAGGCGATTGAACTCAAGCGATCCGCCGACCGCATTGCGGTACAGGTTCAATCCGTCATCGTCGGCATGTTGAGTCTCATCGTCTTGCTCGACATCGTGATGGCATGGCGGCTCACTCAGATCGTCAGCCGGCCGATTCTCGAAGCCTGTGAGGTCCTTGAGCATCTGTCTCAGCACGACCTCACGGTCACCTCCAAGGTTGAATCGACCGATGAAGTGGGCCAGATGAGCGCCGCGCTGAACCGTACCATCCGCCATCTGCACGATGTCCTGGTGGGCCTCAAAGAGTCCGCCCAGGCGCTTGAAAATGTGGCCGGTGAGCTATCCGATCAGACCCTGTGCAGTTCGGGGAACTGTCATCGCCAGGCGGAACTGGCCCAGCAGGTGCTGAGTTCCACCCAATTGCTGGCGCAGAAGGGAAGCGAGATCGCCCACAACTCCGTGCAGGCCGCCGAGGCCAGCCGCGAATCGTCGCACACCGCCGAAACAGGCAGCACCGTCATGGCCACCGCCGCGCATACGATGGGAGAAATCGCCTCGTCCTCTTCTGAAATCCGCGCATTGATGGGCCGCCTCGACGGTCGCTCGCATGAGATCAGCAAGGTTGTCACCACCATCCGCGAAATCTCTGAGAACACCAACCTGCTGGCCCTGAATGCCGCCATCGAGGCGGCGCGCGCCGGGGAGCAGGGACGCGGCTTCGCCGTCGTCGCCGGAGAAGTGCGCCGCCTCGCCGAGCACACCCGCTCCGCGACAGAAGAAATCGCCGGCATGGTGGCTGGAATTCAGCAGGAGACAGCCAGCACCACCGCTGCCATTGAATCCAGCCGCAGCAGCATCGAAGACGGCCGCCTGCGCACCGAAGAAGCTCACCAGATGCTCACTGAGATTATCCAGCGCGCCAGTCAGACCGAGTCCCTCGCCGAAGGCACCGCCACGGCCGCTGGCGAACAATCCACCACCAGCAAAGAGATTGCCGACAATGCCGCGCAAGTGGCCGAATTGGCCGCCGTGTCGCTGACCGCCTCTGAAGAAGTGGCCAAGACAGGCGAGAGCATTCGTTCCTCCGCCCGCTTGCTCAGCGAGGTAGTCCGGCAGTTCCGGCTTTGACCCCATCCGCGGCACATCGAGCGCCATGCAAAAAGCCTCGCCCTTTCGGGTGAGGCTTTTTGCGGTCGGTTATAGCTGCGTTGCCCTATCAGTCGTAGTATTCAAGGCCGAGGTGCGTGATGAGGCCCTCACCCATGATGTGGCGCAGGGTGTTCTTCAGCTTCATCGACTGGATGAACAGATCGTGCTCGGGATAGAGCCCGGCAGCGGTCTGCGGCGACTTCAAATAGAAGCTTAGCCACTCTTGAATGCCGATCGACTTCAGCGAAGGAGTGCGCTTGGCCAGATCGAGGAACAGCACCAGATCGAGCGCAATCGGAGCAGCCAGAATCGAATCGCGGCAGAGAAAATCTACCTTGATCTGCATCGGGTAGCCCAGCCAGCCGAAAATGTCGATGTTGTCCCAGCCCTCTTTGTTGTCGCCGCGAGGTGGGTAATAGTTGATGCGGACCTTGTGGTAAATGTCCTTGTAGAGATCGGGGTAGAGGTCGGGCTGCAGAATGTAATCGAGCACACCCAGCTTCGACTCTTCCTTGGTCTTGAACGATTCCGGATCGTCCAGCACTTCGCCATCGCGGTTGCCGAGAATGTTGGTCGAGTACCAGCCCGAGACGCCCAGCAGGCGCGCCTTGAAGGCCGGCGCGAGCACCGTCTTCATAAAGGTCTGGCCGGTCTTGAAGTCCTTGCCGCAAATCGGAGCGGCATTCTTCTTCGACAGTTCGATCAGTGCAGGAATATCGACAGTCAGATTCGGTGCGCCGTTAGCGAATGGCACGCCTTCCGACAGCGCCGCATAAGCATAAATCTGCGACGGCGCAATACCGATGTCACTGGTCTCAAGGCCCTTTTCAAAGGCTTCGATAGTCTGGTGAACTGCGGTCGGCTCCATGAAGATTTCAGTCGAGCCGCACCAGATCACGACCACGCGGTCCACGGTCTTCTTGAAGTTGCGAATGTCGGCGATGACCTGATCGGCTAGGTCGCGCTTGTTCTTGCCCTTCTTCACATGCGTGCCGTTCAGGCGCTTCACATAATACTGATCGAACACCGCGGGCAGGGGCTTGATGGTTTCCAGATAAGGCTTGAGCTGTTCAAGCGTCTCCTTCTCCAAAACCTTGGCATGAGCGGCTGCCTCGTAGACGTTGTCTTCGAAAATGTCCCATCCCGTGAAGACGATGTCGTTCAGGTCGGCCAGCGGCACAAAATCCTTCACCAGTGGCGATTTATTGTCGGTGCGCTTGCCCAGGCGGATCGTGCCCATCTGTGTCAGCGAGCCAATCGGCTTGGCCAGTCCGCGGCGAACCGCGTCTACGCCGGCGATAAATGTGGTAGCTACGGCACCCATGCCGACCACCATCACTCCCAGTTTGCCCTTCGCGGGCGCAATCGTGGACGCACCGGCGGTCTTTTGGCCGCCTTGCTGTTCAGTTGCCATCGTTTCTCCTAACCTTCCTTTGATTCCTGCGGGTTTCAATCAGTTCAAAATCATATCCCGCGAGCCGCAACAGTGTACGCCTCGCGGCGAGCCATGGCATCTTGCGCAGGCTCTATACGGCATCCGTTTGTTTTGCGTGTTGCAGGTGTGACCATACAAACCAGACCACTCCCACCACCAGCAGCACCAAAACACCGTTGTGAAAACGGTGAAAAAGTTCATGAAAGGGCGAATGCGGATCGTCCCAGCTTTCCCCCAGTTTCTTGCCTGCGTATGCCAAGGCAAGGCACCACGGCCACGAGCCCACAAATGTATAAATGTGAAATCGAAGCTGCGGCATCCTGGCAATTCCCGCAGGAAACGCGATAAAGGTACGCACCACCGGCAAAAGCCGCGCCAGCAGCACCGTGATCGATCCGTGCTTGTCGAAAAAACGAGTCATCCGATCCAGATCGTGATGGCTCATCAACACCCATTTACCATAGCGCTCGACCAGGGGCCGGCCGCCTTTGGCGCCGATCCAATAGGCAATCAGCGACCCCGCATTGCAGCCCACTGCTCCGGCCGTTGCTGTCCAGAACAGGTTCAAATGCCCGAGGTAAACCAGGTAGCCGGCGAAGGGCATGATGATTTCCGACGGCAGGGGAATGCATGCCGACTCGATGCCCATCAACGCGGCAACGCCGCCATAGCCGCCAAGGTCGATCACATGCGTTATGAACTGTACGAGGAAGTTTAGAATTTTCTCGCTCATTAGCGAATTTAGTATATAGGGCCGCAGCGGTCCCTTTCCCGGGACCTCCGTCCCCGCCATCGGCAACTTCCGGAATTTTCGCGCTCAAATGCCAGCACAGAATCCTCGCCGCCCACCCCGTGCGACGCCCCTGCAGTTTGTTGAGATACCGCTCGAACCATGCGATTCGAACCCCTTCATGCCGTCCAAAAACGCTTCCGTGAGTTTCGTTTGTTAGCATGGAGGGTTGTCTACACCCATTCCAAACGAGGTGCCAGTTGGCCGATTTCCCCCCCGTTCCGCTTACTCTTGAAGGCTCCAGCCTGCTGCACCAGTTCTTCCGCTTCGATTGGAAGGCGTGGCGCGCAACCCCCCGGGCGGACCGCGACCGGATTGCCGCCGACGCTGTGCAGGCATTGAAAGCCCTGGAGCATGGCGAGAAATCCGATGCCTCCGCGCAGACCGCGCTTTTTTCTCAACTCGGCCATAAAGGCGACTTGATCCTGATGCACTTCCGCGATTCGGTCGAAGCCCTCAACCAGGTGGAACTCGATCTCGCCCAGACCGGGCTTTACGACTTTCTCGAACTGCGCCACTCCTATGTGTCGGTCGTCGAGCTCGGGCTCTATGAGTCCAGCAGAAAGACCTACGAAGCCGCCGGCACTCTCGAACAGCATTCGCCCGAGTGGAACGCCGAGGTTGCCGCTACCCTCAAGCGTCAGGCAGACGCCATGACGCCCCGCCTCTATCCCGCGATTCCCGATGCCAAATACCTCTGCTTCTATCCCATGGACCGCAAGCGCGACGAGCAGGTGAACTGGTACACGACTCCCTTTGCCGAGCGCCAGCGCATGATGCACGAGCACGGCATGATCGGGCGCCGTTATGGCGATGTCGTCCGCCAGATCATCTCCGGCTCCATCGGCTACGACGATTGGGAGTGGGGCGTGGACCTGTTCTCTGAAGACCCCGTCACCTTCAAGAAGCTGATTTATGAAATGCGCTTCGACCAGGTGAGCGCCGTCTACGCGCTCTTCGGGCAATTCTTCATCGGCGTGCGCCTCCCCATCGATCGCCTCGAATCCTGGCTCGCCGGCAAACTGATCTCTTAAATCGATTCGAAGTTTTTGAGTTCTTCAGAACTTTCGTGTGTACAGGGCGCGGGCTTCGGCACGCGCCCTGCATGCATGAGGCACGAATCTTTATTCCATTCCCATCTCACTTCGCCGGTGTGAGCCCGCTCTTGGCCAGTTGCGCCTGCACCGGACCCGACAGCAAATAATCCAGCAGCTTGTGCGCCGCGGCGCGCTGCGTGCTCTTGCTGACAATCACCGCGCCCTGTTCAATCGACGGATAGAGAGTGCGCGGAATCACAAAATAATTGCCGTTCGCCGAGAGTCGTGGCGTCAGCGCCGAAGTCAGCGAAATCAAACCGGCGTCCGCATTGCCCGAGTCCACAAACTGCGCCGTCTGGCCGATATTCTCAGCCGTCACCAAACGTGGCTTCAGGGAGTCGTAAAGCTTGAGGCTGTTGAGCGCCGCCACCGCCGCCCGCCCATACGGGGCACGATCGGGATTGGCAATCGCCAGCCGCTTGAGTTGCGGGCTGCGCAGCAGGTCGAGCGAAGGCGCTGGCAGATGCGCATCCTTGCGCGTCCACAGCACCAGCGTGCCTTTGGCATAGGTGATCGGCGTCGATGAATCCGCCGTGCCCGCCGCATCCGCAAGCCCGGCATCGATCAGCCGCTTGGGATAGCTCAAATCCGCCGACAAAAACAGGTCGAAGGGCGCACCGTTCTGGATCTGCGCAGTCAATGCGGCCGACGCCTGGTACGTGGCCTCGGCATGAATCCCCGTAGCCCTCTGGAACTGTTCGAGGATCGGCGGCAGCACGGGTTGCAGATCGGCAGCCGCGGCAATGCGCAAGGTCGTCTGTGCCGATACCGGGATGAGGCACAGCACCGCGAGAAGTGCAGGGAATATCTTCTTCAGCATGTTCGAGCCGTCTCCAAATGTGAGGCAAAACCCCGCTCACGCTGGTAGGCTAACACCAGATATGAACGATAATTTGCACCAGCTACGTTGTTTCGGTTGCGGAGCCCGCATCTCCGGCCCCGAAGCGCAGCCCGACTTCCGCTGCGCCGTTTGTGGCGACCTGTTCGAGGTCGATTACCCTGGCTGGGGCCAGCGGCAGGGCAACGACCGCCCCAATCCTGGCGCGCTCAAATGGTTATGGCGTGAGCGGCGCTGTTCCTCCGAAGAACTCGATCACTCCGGCGTGTGGCGCTTTCGCGAACTGCTGCCCATTCTCGATAGCTTTGGCGACGCCGTGACGCTGCGCGAAGGCAACACGCCCCTCTACGCGCTGCCCCGCGCCGGCAAGGCTTTGGGCATCGATCAGCTCTTTGCCAAGCATCAGGGCATGAATCCTACCGGATCGTTCAAAGATACCGGCATGACGGCGGCTTTGAGCGTGGCCCGCGAGCGCGGTTTCAAGTGGGTGGCCTGTGCCTCCACGGGCAACACATCCGCCGCGATGGCCGCCTATGCCGCGCGCGCCGGCCTGCGCAGCCTGGTGTTGATTCCCGAAGGCAAAATCGCCTGGGGCAAACTGTCGCAGGCCATGGACTACGGTGCCATCACCTGCCAGTTGAAGACGGATTTCGATGGCTGCGTCCGCGTGCTGACGCAGATCGTCCGCGAAGAGCCCATCTACCTGCTCAATTCGGTCAACCCTTACCGTTTGGAAGGCCAGAAGACTCCCGCCTTCGAAATCGCCGAGGCCTTTGAGTGGACCGTGCCCGATCACCTGATCGTGCCCGGCGGCAATCTCGCCAACAGTTCCGCCCTGGGCAAAGGATTTCGCGAATTGCACGAACTGGGCTTGGTGGCGCGGGTGCCGCGCATCACCGTTGTCCAGGCCGAAGGCGCCAACCCGCTGGTGCGGAGCTTCCTCGCCAATCAGGGCACGGCCATGGAACCGGTCGAGGCGCACACCCGTGCTACCGCTATTCGCATCGGCAATCCCGCCTCGTGGCGCAAAGCGGCTCGCGTCATTCACGACACCGGCGGCTGGTGCCTCGACGTGAACGAGACCGAAATCGCCCTTGCCAAGGCCGAAATCGGCAGTGAGGGATTGGGTTGCGAACCCGCCTCCGCCGTCACTCTGGCCGGCTTGAAAAAGCTGCGTGCAAAGGGCCTGGTCGCTTCCGGCGAGACTGTGGTGCTGCTGCTCACAGGGCACACGTTGAAGGATGCCGACTACACCATCGATTTCCATCGCGGAACCCTCTTGACCGGGCAGGAAGCTGCCGGGCACGAGGTCGAAATCGAAAGCCATCGCCGCGATGCAGTCGCCGTCGATGCCACGCCGGCAGCCGTGCTGGCCGCCATGAAGGGCAGAATGGGATGAGTGACGCCGCCACGGCACACCCGGGCAGGCTGCGGTTGCGCCTGCCCGCCACCTCAGCCAATCTCGGCCCCGGCTTCGACGCTGCCGCCGTGGCCTTCAACTTCCATTTGGAAATCGAAGCGGACCCCGCCGCGACGTTCTCGATTGCCGCGACCGGCCGCGATGCCGACCGCTGTGCACGGCTTGAAGATAATCTCATCCTCGAAATCTATAAGCGGTTGCTCATCGAAAATGGCCGGCCCGTGATTCCCCTGGCCATTCGCATGGCCAACGGTATTCCGCTCGGCATGGGCTGCGGTTCCTCGGCGGCAGGGCGGCTGGCTGCCGTTGCCCTCGCCGTTCACTTCGGCCAGCTTGGCTGGGATGGCGAACGCATTCTTGAAGAAGCCTCCGTGCTGGAAAGCCACCCCGACAACGCTGCCGCCTGCTGGCTCGGCGGTTTTGTTGTCGCCGCACGCGAAGGCCGTACCGTCCACGTCGCCCAGGTCACCCCTCCGGCCGACTGGCGGGCCATCGTCGTTCTCCCTGTCGAGCCTCTGGCCACCAGCAAAGCCCGTGCCGTGCTGCCCGCGGCCTATTCCCGCGCCGATGTGGTGGTCAACATTCAATCCGTAGCTCTGCTGGGCCTCGCCTTCGCCCAAGGCCGCGGAGATCTGCTGCGCACCGCCATGAACGACCGCATTCATCAGCCCTACCGAGCGGCCATTTGTCCTCTGTTGCCGCCTCTGCTGCCCCTTGCCGGTACCCACGGCATCCTGGGAGTCGCTCTGAGCGGCGCCGGCCCTGCCGTGCTGGTGATCGTGGATGCACAAGCGAGCGTGCAGTCCGCCACACTTGCCATCCTCGATGCGCTCGAAGGCCCTGAGGTGGCGGAGCTGATCGTTTGCCCGTTCGAGACCCTCGGCGCCGGAGAATATCTGGAGAGGTCCCGTCTCTGATTTCAACCGGCTCGTGTCTCCCGGGAATTTCTTTGTTGACTCCTTAGTAAATTTACGCGGCGCTCCCTTAACTCTCTGCTAAATAACCCTCAAGGGATTACCTCATCCATTACCTAAGTTTTCTTGCTATTCGTTGTGCAAACACCTAAATTCGCAATCGTGGGCAGTTCTGGGGGAGGGCTGCTCTAGCGCCCGTGATCCTTTTTTGAGGATCCGGGCGCTTTGTTCTTCTGTATCTATAATGAAAAGAAAAGCTTACTGCGTCTTTTCCGGAAGCGGCGCTCATCGGCAGCCGTTCCCCGGGCCGCCTTCACGTGCTCCGGGGCCGGAAGCTGATATGCGACTTTCACCGCTGCTGCCGCATCTCATTTAAGCGCGGTTGAAGGTACACTGGGTAAGCGCAGGTATCGCGAGGAGGATCATGGCTGGACAGGGTGTGGTGGAAGTTTCCGATGGAACGTTTGATCAGGAGGTGCTGCGCAGCGAGCAGCCGGTTCTGGTCGATTTCTGGGCCGGGTGGTGCGGGCCCTGCAAGATGATCGCGCCAATTGTTGACGGTATGGCCACAACCTATGCCGGTAAGCTGAAAGTCGCCAAGGTCAATGTGGACCAGAACGGCGCCGTTCCGGCTCGCTATGGCATCCGCGGCATCCCTGCGCTCCTGTTCTTCAAGGATGGCAAGGTCGCCGACCAGATTGTTGGTTATGTGCCGCAGGACGTGATCGACGAACGGGTAAAACGTCTTCTTGCCTAAGTGAGAACTTACGCATCACAGAACGAAGTAAGTTGAAACCAAGGCCCGGCTTTCCGCTGGGCCTTTTTCTTTTCTGCTTTTCTTAATCGTTGCTATTATTCCGGCGTCATTTCCCGAGTCCGTCGCCGGCGGCTATCGGTATTTACGCAGCACGCCCAGCACCCGGCCCTGAATCGCTACCTGAGCAGCCGGTATATAGATCGGTTCCATTTCGATATTTGCCGGCTGCAGCCGTACCACGCTGCCCTCGGAATAAAACCTCTTCAACGTCGTCTCCGCGCCATGCACCAGCGCCACCACAATTTCGCCCTGGCGTGCCGTCCGGGTTCGCTCCACCAGCACATAATCCCCGCTGATAATGTGCTCGTCGCGCATCGAATCGCCCCGTACTTCCAGCGCGAAAACGTCGCGGTTGCCGACCACATCGTGCAGCGAAATACTCTCCGGCGTCTCCGTCGTCTCGACCGGCAGCCCCGCCGCAATCCGCCCGGCCAGCGGCAGCCTGTCGCTGCTCCGCGTCCGGCTGCCCGGCGGCAGCACGTCGATCGAACGGCTGCGGTTATGCACCCGGTCCAGCAGACCCTTCTTTTCCAGGTTTGTGATGTGCTTGTGCACCGTCGCCAGGCTCTTCAACCCCATGCCCCGCGCGATCTCCTCGAACGACGGGGAATAGCCGTTGCGAGTCACAAACGATTCCAAGAAATCGAGAACCTCTTTTTGCCTTCGAGTCACAGCCATGCGCGCATTATAGCGAATAAAAAGCGAACCACGCCAGCTCTTTTTCTACTTCTTCCTCATTTTTCTCTTAATCTGCTCTCTTAGCCGCGAAGACTGACCCTGGTCATTGGCCTCCGTCAATTCTGACCCGTTTTGGAACATTCAAATTCCTCATTCCGATTCCGGAATTGGTACGGATTCTTTGTGCTTTTCCATCTTGAGTTCCACTTCTGCATGAGGGAAGGTAAAGAAGGCCGCGAGGTTAGGACACGCTAAGCGGGCCACCGGGAAACACCAGGCAAGCGCTACGGATTCAGAAACGCTGCCAAAAAGGGAAGGCTGCCATGAGGTTGTTGATCGCCGAAGACGACAAAGCACTGGGTTTGTTCCTGACCCGCGGCCTGGAGGCCGATGGGCATCGCGTGCGCCTGACCTGCGACGGTGGTGCAGCCGTCGAAGCGTTTCGCGAAGATACCCCCGACCTGACCATCCTCGACCTGAATATGCCGGTCAAGGACGGAGAGCAGGTCCTCCAAGAGGTTCGCCTCATCAATGCCGACCTCCCGGTCCTGGTGCTGACCGCCCGGCAAGAGGTGGATACACGCGTCCGCTGTCTCGATCAGGGCGCCGACGATCTGATGACCAAGCCGTTCAGCCTGCATGAGCTCCGCGCGCGCTGCCGGGCCCTGCTGCGGCGGAAACGCGAAGCGCGCCTGCAGTTGCGCGCCGGCGACCTGGAACTGGACCGTCTGGACCACACCGCCCGCCGCGGCGGTCTGCAGATTGTCCTTACCAATAAGGAGTTCGCCCTTCTGGAGCACTTGATGCTCAACCGCGGACATTGCGTCTCCCGCGTCGATCTGCTCGACTCGGTCTGGAATATGGAGCCGGCGCAGACCACGAACATCGTGGATGTCTACGTCAACTATCTCCGCCGCAAGCTCAAAGACCCGCCTCCCGGCCACCTGATCCGGACGGTGCGCGGACAGGGCTACACGGTTCCTTCCGAGGCCGATCTGGTCTTTCCCATTCTCTCGCCTCTCCCGGCGCCGGGTGCCGTCAACCCGGTCCTTGACGCAAATTAGTTTGTTCGAACTCGTTCAACTTGCTCGACTTTAGGAGAATCCTCATGCTTCCTCTTTCAGTTGCCTCCGTTCCCGCTCCTCTCCGCAGCAGCCGGCCGCGTACGGCCCTGGTGGCCAGTGCCGATCGCAGCTTCCGTCAACGGCTCTCCGAGATCCTCACCGGGCTGCGCTGGCAGGTGCGCGAGGCCGATGGCGGCGCCCAGGCATGGACCGAGGCGGAAACCACTCTTCCCGAAGCCGTCATCGTCGATTCCTGGCTCCCCGATCTCGATCTGGCGGAGTTTCTTACCGATTTCCGCGTGAGTTTTCCCGGCGTCGAGCTGGTGACCGCCGACGGGTCTTCCACGCAGGAGAGCCCGCGCGGGCCCTATCGCCAGGAACTCCTCTATGCCCTGCGCCGCAGCCAGGACGCGGACACCTCGCCCTGGAACCCCGGGCCTGTCCTCAATCGGCCCGATCCCCTGTTCGGTAAAATTCCTGCGGATTCTTCCCCGGCCCCCCTCCCCTCGGCAGAGGCGCTTGAGGCGGACCCGATTCAAGCGGGAGCCGCGGTCTGGAGTTCCCCGGCCGCCTTGTCTCTGGTGCGTCCGGGCATCCCCGCCGTGGTCGTCGAAGAGGCTCCCGTGAGCGGCCGGGACGCGACGGTCGGCGACCGTCTGCCGGAGCTGATCGGCAACGCCCCCTGCATGCTTGAGGTGAGCCGCCGCATCCGCCTGGTCGCTCCCCGCACCACTCCCGTTCTTATTGAAGGGCCGACCGGGTCGGGCAAGGAACTGGTCGCCGAAGCGTTGCACCGCCTCTCCCTGCGAAGCCGCAAACCATTTGTCGCCATTAATTGCGCGGCCATTCCCGAGGCGCTGCTCGAAGCGGAGCTTTTCGGACACACCCGCGGCGCCTTTACCGGCGCGGTGCAGGGCAGGGTGGGACGCATCGAGGCCGCCGACGGCGGCACGCTCTTTCTCGACGAGATCGGTGAGATGCCTCTGGCCCTGCAGTCGAAGCTGCTTCGCTTCGTCGAGAGCGGCGAGTTACAGCGGGTGGGCGACAACGAGACTCTCAAGGTCGACGTGCGTATTATTGCCGCCACCCATCGCCCGCTTGCCAAGCACACCCAGGAAGGCACCTTCCGCGCCGACCTCTACTACCGTCTGGCGGTCTTTCTCATTCGTACCCCGTCTCTGTCCGAGCACGCGCAAGACCTGCCGTTGCTGGTCGAGCACTTTCTTGAGCAGATGGGCCGACAGGATCCGATCAAGCGTGTCGATCCGGCCGCTTTGGCCAAGTTGTCCGCCCATTCCTGGCCGGGGAACGTGCGCGAACTGGAGCATGTGCTGGAGCGCGGCGCCATTCTTGCCGGGGAGGGAACGACCATCACCTCGCGGGAGATCGACTTCGGCCTGACCGTCAACTAGGGCAACCAAAATCCAGGGCCGCCAGAATGTAGAGCAGCTAGGATGCAGGGCGGACAGAATTGCAAGCAAACAATCAACGAATGCAGGAACCAACCGGTTTAGGAGGAGGTTGCGATGGGGATGCAGATCGAAACCCGGCTCAGCGATCAGGTGGCGCGCTATGTGGATCTGGCCGCGAGCGAGGCCAAGTTGACTGCGGCCAATATGGCCAACGTCGATACGCCCGGCTATCGTGCCGTAGGCATGGATTTCGGCGCTGAAATGCGCCAGGCCATGAGCGAAGTGGACCAGGGACAGGCTCCCGGCCAGGTGCGGGTGACGCAGGTGGACGGGCTGGTCGCACGGCCCGACGGCAACGATGTTTCCATGGATCGCGAAGGCCTGAATCTGGCCGAGGCGCAATTGAAGTTCAAGACCGGTGTGTCTCTGCTGCGTGGGCAATACCAGTCCATCATGGACGCCATTCATGCCGACAAATAAACCGGAAAGCCGCAGGAAGGAGTACCCGCAATGAACCTTTTTGGATTGATGGAAACCTCGGGCAGCGCCATGCAGGCCGAGCGCATGAGAGCCGAAGTGGTGGCAGCCAACATGGCCAATGCCGAGACCACCCACACGGCCACCGGAGCAACCTATCGCCGCCAGCACGTCGTCTTTGCCGCCAACCGGGGCGATGCCGGTTTTCTCGATTCCATGGCCACGGCCTCGGGCACGTCCGCTTCGAGCGCTGCCGGCTCGCTGCCGGCGCTCCCCGCTCTCAACACCCTGGGTTCCGGCGCGGTCGCTCCGGGCGTCCATATCGCGCAGGTGATCGAAGATTCCTCCGCCCCCCTGCGGCGCTACGACCCCGGCCACCCCGATGCGGGCCCCGACGGCTATGTCTCGTATCCCGACATTAATCCGCTCACAGAAATGGTGGACCTGATGGGGGCAACGCGTGCATATGGCTTAAACAGTTCCGCGGTTCAAGCTGAAAAGGGCATGATCACTTCGGCATTGGATATTGCCAAGTCGTAGGCGGCCGTGCGCAAGACAACAGGCATGAAACGCAGAATGCTGCGTTCATGAGAACCGTACTTCATCGCAACAACGGCAACCGTAAAGGAGCCCCATGCAATCCGGAATCAATCCTATGACCGCCATCGCTCCGGCCTTTTCCACCCCAGCTACTTCGACTCCTTCTTTTTCCAGCCCGGCGCTCTCCGGCCTCGGTTCGGATGCTGGTTCGGATGCGGGCCAGACGGCGGCGCCCTTTTCCGACCTGCTCACCGACGCCGTCGCCCAGGTCGGTCAACTCGAAAACCAGGCCCACACCGCGGTGACCGGGTTGATGACCGGTACCGGCGTCGACGTGCATCAGGCCATGATTGCCACGCAGAAGGCGGGCATGGCATTCGAACTGGCGCTGGCGGTGCGCAACAAGGCGGTTCAGGCCTATCAGACCGTGATCGGCATGCAGTTCTAAGTTCCTCCCGAGAAGGAACAAGAACGCGGGCAGGAGGGCGCAGAAGCGCCTTTCCATTCGGCAACCAGCAATTCTTTGAGAGCGGCAGGATACGGGGACCATGGCCACCGGAACACAGTTGGAAAAAAATGCGCCCGGGACGCCCGGTCAGGTTCAGTTGACTGACCGTCTCAGCGCCGTGTGGACCCGGGGACGGGTCCGCTGGGCAGGCATGTCGCCCACCCAGCGCAACTGGGCGCTGGCCGCAGCCGGGCTGCTGGCGGCCCTGTTGGCCGGCCTGCTCTGGTATGGCCTGCGCACCGACTGGCGCACCCTCTACGCCAACATGGATCCGGAAGACGCGCGCCAGGCTGCGCAGGTGCTGACCGCGGCGCAGATTCCCTTTGAGCCGACTGCGGACGGAACCGGCATCCGCGTTCCGGTGGCGCAGTTGGACAAGGCCCGTTTGGCGACCGCCGCCAAGGGGGGCGTCAAGAGCGGCCGGCTGGGCTTCGAGCTTTTCGACAAGCCCAACTGGGTCGGTTCCGAGTTCGACGAGCAGGTCAACTACCAGCGCGCCCTGGAGGGCGAACTGGAACATACCGTGAGTTCTCTGGCGGATGTCGAGTCGGCGCGGGTTCACCTGGTCATGACGCATGATTCCCTGTTTCGCGATCAGGATCGGCCGGCGAAGGCGTCGGTGGTGATCAAACTGCGCCACCGTTCCCTGGCCGACGGCGAGCCGGAGGCGATCCGCAACCTGGTGGCCTCTGCGGTCGATGGCCTCACCCCCGACCGCGTGGTGCTGGTCGATGCGGCCGGCAACCTGCCCCTGGGGCCGAAGACCGCCGACGCCCTGCGTCTCACCGCCGAACAGGCGCTGGAAGAGAAGCTGATTTCTACCCTGGAGCCGGTAACCGGCGCGGGCAATGTGCGGGCCTCGGTCACCCTGGACTACAACCCGGCGGCCAGCGACGAAACCGACGAGACCTACGATCCGGATCAGACCGTGACCCTTTCCATGCAGCGGACCGAGCAGACCACCGGGGCTCAGCCGGTTGCGGCCGGGGTGCCCGGCACCGCTTCGAATGCGCCCAACTCGCAGGCTCTGCCCGTCTATCCGCAGCAGACCACGCCGCCGCAAAACGCCAAGTCCGAATCCGGAACCTACGGCTCGTCGAAGACGGTGCGGCATGTGGTCGAGAATCCCGGACGGGTACGGCGCATGACGGCGGCCATCGTTGTGAACGACCGCATGACCCAGGTCGCGGCCAACGGCAAGTCGGCGCAATGGCAGCCGCGTTCGCCCGACGAATTGCGCAATCTGACCGCCCTGGCGCAGGCCGCGGTCGGCTTCGACACCACCCGCGGAGACCTGTTGACGGTCCAGGATCTGGCCTTCGACCAGAACCGGCCGCAGCCGCCTGTCTCCTTTCTGGGCCAGTTGCTCGCCAAGGCGGAAGGTTCGCCGATATTGGTCAAATACGCGGCCCTGGTGCTCGGACTGGTCGTTGTCGTAGCCTTCGGGCTGCGTCCCGCTCTCAGCCGGGCAACGCCCCTGCTGGCGGCGGTCAAACAGCAGCCGGCGAAGAAAGGCAGGGATCTGCCGACCGCCGCCGCGGTTCCGGTGGAGGCGCCTGCCGTGAAGCCGCCGCTTGAGCCGCCTCCACCCGATCCGGAGCGCATCCGGGTCCAGGAAATCTTCGATCAGGTTACCGATCACCTCAAGCGCGAACCCGCACAGAGTTCCCGCCTGTTGCAAAGCTGGATTCACTCCGAATAGCGGAATGAATTCCGGCCAACGGAAGTCGTACGGAATTTCAAGAGGCCGTTGTCTTTTCGGACTATCGTCTTTTTAGGAACACAGAGCACTCGCAGAGAGGATTCAAGGCCTTGGCGGAGCAGGAAACCGAAAATCGGGCGGCACGGCGCCGCGTATCGGCGCAGTTGAGCGGAACGCGCAAGGCGGCCATTCTCCTGGTCGCTGTCGGGGAAGAACTGGCCAAGGAGATCCTCCGCGTCCTGCCCGAGTCGGACGTGCAGCAGTTGACCGAAGAACTGGCCGACCTGCGCGGCATTACCCCCGAAATGTCTTCCGAGGTGCTGGAGGAGTTCTGGCAGCTTCTGGAGACGCAGGGATTCATGATCCATGGCGGCCTCGATTACGCCAGCCGCCTGCTGGTGGATACCTTCGGCAAGGAGCGCGCCGAGGACCTGCTGGCTCTGGTACGCCGCTCGCAGGAGGCCGCACAGGGCAATCTGGCCAAACTGCAGCGCACCGATCCCCAGCAGTTGGGAAAACTGCTCGACGCCGAGCATCCCCAGACGATTGCGCTGGTGCTGGCTCACCTCGACCCCAAACGCGCGTCGATGGTCCTGGACAACCTGAGCGAAGATCACAAGGTCGTCTCCATCCAGAGACTGGCCGAGATGCGCCAGTTCTCACCGGAAATGGCCCAGAAGGTGGCCCACATCCTTCACCGCCGTCTGGAGAGCGTGGGCGACACGGCGCGCAAGAGCTACTCCGGCTTCAAGGCGGTGGCCGATCTGCTCAACCGCCTCAACGCCGAAGAGTCCAAGAAGATTCTCGAAACCATCGAAATGGGCCAGCCGGAGCTGGCCTTGAGCATCCGCAACCTGATGTTCACCTTCGAAGACCTGATTACGGTGCCCGCGGCGACCATCCGCGAGATCGTTTCCGGGGTGGACAAGCGGCAGTTGGCCCTGGCTCTGCGCGGCGCCAATGAGGAATTGCGCGCTCAGATCTTCAAGGCCATGAGTTCGCGCGCCGTCGAAATGTTGAAGGAAGATATGGAAGTTCTGGGGCCGGTGCGCTCGCGTGAGGTGGCCCAGGCCCAGCAGGAGATTCTCAACCTCGCCCGCCGTCTTGAGGCCGAGGGCAAGGTCGTTCTCAAGCTGGAGACCGGGGACGAGATGATGGCTTGAGCACGGTGCGCGTGAGGTCCTGATCGAACAGGCGATTCGGCTCGTTGGGCAATAAAACCAGACAAGGGAAACTTGGCAGGCGATGAACAGAGCAGACGAAACCGAAATACCGGCGTCGATCCAGATCTTCGAGTATCCCGCGGGGCCCGATGTGCCCACCCTGCCGGTCTGGGATGGCTGGGGGCTGGAGCAGGAGGAGGGCGTTGCTCCGCGGCAGCCGGGTAGCGAGGCTTCTTCTGCCGAGGCGAGCTTGCGGGAGGATTTCGAGCAACGATTGGACGAAGAGAGCCGCCATTCCTTCGAGGCCGGACGCGAGCGTGGCCAGCAGGAAGGCCGTCAGGCCGAGCAGCAGGCCCAGGCCGAGGCGCGGGCCCAGGCCGAGGCGCAGCGCGCGGGCCAGGCCGCCCATCTGATCGAGCGGTTTGCTCAGGCTCAGGACAGGTACCTGCACGCGGTCGAGCACGAGGTGGTGGAGTTGGCGCTGGCCGTGGCTGCCCGGATTCTGCGCCGCGAAGCGCAGATGGACCCTCTTCTTCTGACCGGTGCGGTGCGCGTTGCCCTGGGGCAGCTTGCCAATTCGACCCAGGTGCGCCTGCGCGTGCCCACCGACGAGCTGGAACTGTGGACGCAGGCCATCGGGCTGTTGCCGAATCTTGCCGTAAAACCCACCGTGGTTGCGGGCGCGGAGATGCATCTGGGCGATTGTGTCGTCGAAACCGAGATGGGCTCGGTCGATCTGGGCATCCGGGCGCAACTGGGCGAGATCGAACGTGGCTTCTTCGATCGCGCCGGCGGGCCGCCCGGCAGCCAATTCGGCGGCCCGGCCGGTGGATCGGTTCCGGGCTCCGAAGCTCTCCAGTCCGAGCACGCCGGAGCCGCGCAATGACCCCGCTCCTGACCCGGTACTTCAGCCAGCTCAATCGCGGAAATCCCTGGCGGTGGCGCGGACAGGTGCTCGAGTCCGTGGGGCAGACCATCGAATCGTCCGGCCCGCTGGCGTCCGTGGGCGAGTGTTGCGAGATTCTGGACCAGTTCGGTAATCCGCATCTGGCCGAGGTCATCGGCTTTCGCGGCTCCAATGTGCTGTCCATGCCGGTCGAGACCACCGAGGGCATCCGCTTCGGCGATCCGGTGGCGGCCCTCGGTATCCATCCCGAGATTGAAGTGGGTCCGGCGCTGATGGGCCGGGTGCTTAATGCGCTGGGCGCTCCAATCGACGGCCATCGCCCTCCCGCCGCGGGCATCGCCATGCCCTTGGAGGGTGCCGTGCGTTCTCCGCTGGACCGTGTGCCGATTCGCACCCCGCTGGGCACCGGCATTCGCGTGCTCGACAGCCTGCTCACCGTGGGCCGCGGCCAGCGCGTCGGCATCTTCGGCGGCTCGGGCGTCGGCAAAAGCACTCTCATCGGTATGATGACCCGCAACACCGAGGCGGATGTGACCGTCGTCGGTCTGGTCGGGGAACGCGGCCGCGAGGTTGGGGAGTTTCTTGAGGACTCGCTCGGCGAAGAGGGCCGGGCGCGCTCGGTCGTGGTGGTTTCCACCTCCGATGAGTCTCCTTTAATGCGCATGAGAGCTGCGCTGGCGGCGACGACCGTGGCCGAGTATTTTGCCGCGCAAGGCAAGCACGTCTTGCTGGTACTGGATTCGCTTACCCGCTTTGCCATGGCGGCCCGCGAGATCGGTCTGGCTGCCGGAGAGCCACCCACGGCCAAAGGCTACACCCCGTCGGTCTTCACCCGGCTGGCCCGCCTGGTCGAGCGGACCGGGCAGTTCCGCGTGGGCTCGATTACCGCGTTTTATACCGTGCTCATGGAGGGCGACGATCAGCAGGACCCGCTCGTTGATGCGGTGCGCTCGCTGCTCGATGGGCATATCGTGCTCTCCCGCGCCCTGGCGGCCGAAGGTTGGTATCCTCCCATCCAGGTGCTGGACTCGATCAGCCGCCTCATGTCGGCCGTGGCTCAGCCCGCCCATAAGCAGCACGCGGCGTTGTTGCGCCGTCTGATGGCCGTCTACGCACGCTCCGAGGACCTGGTGCGCATCGGCGCCTACAAGCCGGGCTCGGACCCCGACCTCGACCGTGCCTTGCGGGCCCGCAGCGCCATGCGCGCCTTTATGACCCAGGATTCGAGCGAACACGTCCACTTTTCCGACTGTGTGCAGCAACTCGCAGCCCTGGCGGCGGAGGTATAAGCCATGGCCGTCTCCCGTGCTCTGCGGCGTTTGCTTCGCATCCGCGAGTTGGAGGAAGAACAGTGCCGGCAGGCGCTCGAATCTTCCATGGGTGAGCTGAACCGTCTCAAAGACGCGCTCGACTCCACCGGCGAGCGCGATCGCCAGGGACGTCGGCTGTTTGAGGCCAGTGTCCACACCGGCGAGTTGCCGGATCGTCTCGCCGGCCTCGAAGAGACGCGCGCAGCGCAGCGCTTTGCCCTGGTTCTCGCTCCGCGAATCGTTTCGCAGGAGACCGAAGCCGCCGCTCTGCGCGAACAGTTCCTCGCCAAGCGGATTGAGCGCCGCCAGGCCGAGACGTTGATCCAGGCAACCGAGGCCCAGGACGCCATAGAAGCGAACCGCAGCGGCCAGAGATCTCTCGATGATTGGTACAGTTCGCGGCTCCATCAAAAGGAAGTGGAATCGGCCCGCCCCCGCCCTGACCAGCCATCCGAAAACGGTTCTACCGGGGAATTCTAAGACGCTCTTCATCCAACCGCCCGGATCTGCACCCGAATCTGGGGGTTACGCGGCCCATTCGTGACAATGCTCTAACCCTGCTTGTCCATCTTTGGCACACAATCTGCTCTTATCTCTCGCATGATTGCTGTGCAGGGAAGCGAATTTGGAACCGGGACTGGTTTTGGAACCGGGATCGGCATGGTATCCGGCCAGAACCTCATGCCGACGCAATCGTTGGTCGGCGCAAGTCGCGCCACTTCGGATAACACCGCCTCTCCGACCGAGGGCTCGACGGGGTCCAGTGCGGATAGTTTTCGATCTGGCTTGCAATCGCTCCTGATTTCTCTGAATGCCGAATCGGATGGCCTCGGGCCGGACGCAACCGAAGACGGCGGAAGCGATTTGAGCGCCTCCAGCGAGACTGCCGGAACCGTGCCCGCCGCTGCCTCCTCGGGGACAGCAACGCAGGCAGTCGAGTGGGGTCGCGGGCTGTTCCCGGGAACGCCCGTAACCGATACCGCAACAACTTCGGCTCATGCCGGCGTCAATACGGCCCTACCGGCCTGGAAGACCTCGGCAGCGCTATCGGGCAAGCAATCTATAGAAAGTCCGGGGTCAAAGACCGCGGCAACGGCGGATGCCCGGCCGGCGGAGCATACCCGGGGCACCCACAAGGCGGATTCCGGTAAAAAGATATCGTCCGAGACCGCTTTGCCTGCCTCGGCAATCCCATCGGCCGCGCACGCTCCGGTGACTGCCGTGCAGCCCGCGCCGGTACAACCATCGGCTGCCCCTCCATCGGCTCCAGCGCAAGAGACGCTGTCGGCGAGCGCCTCAGGTCTCGGCGCGGCACTGGGCAAAACGGCGTTGCCTCAAATGGCCCTGGCTAAGCCCGGATTGGCCGAAACCAATCTGGCCCAATTGGGTGCCCGGTCTGCCGCGGCCTCTCTGGAGAATCCTGGCGGCGCAAAGGCGTCCACCGGCCTCGGCACGGTTCGCGAACCGGGAACCCAGTCTGCACAAGAGAAAAGCGCTCTGCCCGGTGCAAAGGGCAGCGCGGCGGCCAGTGCGGTCCTTTCGAATTCGACACCCGTAGCGGCTCTGCCCGGCCAAGCGGCCGCCTTGAGCACAGCCGGCACCAAGGCGGCCGATGCCCGCACGGCGGCCGGAACGGGGGTCCAGGCCTTACAGGAAACCGGCGGCCATTTGCGCTCCCAGGCGACCTCGAACGCCGGCCACACGGATTCCGGTCATGCGGAGTCTCTAAGTCCCGAACCCAACATCCCCACGGACGCAGCTTCCCGCACGGCGGTTCAGGAGCCGGCAGGCAAGAGGGAGACTGCGGTCTTGCCCGCACATTCGTCCTCGGCGAACCTCCGTGCCGCAAATGTAGCTTCCACGGCGGCAGACGACAAAGCGGACACCTCGACGCCCGCCAGCCCGTCGGCCTCCTCCAGCAGCCACGCCGTTGCGCCCGGCAGCCTGCGCGCCCCGGCCGATGCCTCTTCGCAAGCGACAGCCACAACTCCAGGCCAGCCGCCGCTTCCGGGAACCGGGACTGCGGCCACAACGTCCATGGCGGCTCTGGCGTCCGATGCTCCCTCCGCAGCCGCCGGCGTGGCCCAGGCAGATCCGCACCTGTCGGCAGCGCCCGCCGTGCCGGAAAAAGCAAATCTCCGCACCGCGGCGGGAGACGTGGCGCGCGTGAGTCATGTCGCCGGCTCGGCAGGCGCGGGGCAGTCTGGGAGCCACGTCCTCGGCGAGCAGGCCGGGGGCGGACAAGCCGTGGCCGCAGCCCAGGACGGCAGCTTCACCTTCGCGCGCGACCTGGCCGGTCAGCATGGCCCGGCCACTCTTGCTGGCAATCAGGCGGACGGTTCCTCGACCGGCGCGCCTACGGTCCGCGACACCTTTGCGGCGCTCGATTCGGAACCGGGAACAGCTACTCCGACCTGGGTTCATGCTGGAGCGCAGCAGGCCGAAGCGGGATTTCACGACCCGACGCTGGGCTGGGTTGGCGTGCGCGCTGATTCTTCCGGAGGCACCATCCACGCCTCTCTCGTGCCGGAATCGGCCGACGCGGCTCAGACACTGGGAGGGCAACTGGACGGATTGAATGCCTATCTGGCCGAACATCACAAGCCGGTAGAGAACGTGACGGTGGCGGCTCCGGAAGCTCACGTGGCGGAACAGGCGATGGGCCAGGGCGCAAGCCAGAATATGCAGCAAGGTTCCAATCAAAACTCCAACCAAAATGATGGACGCAGCACAGGGCAGGGAATCGGTGCACAGGCAAGCGTGCCCATCTCTGCGGTCTCGTCGCCAACCGTTCAACACGAATCTGTGGCGGTGACGGGCGGCGTTCACATTTCCGTGATGGCCTAAGCAGCGAACGGGCCTGAGCGGCAAACAGGCACCACAACGCAGGAACAAGCCGGACCGCAGTGGGACCGGAAAGAAAGAGATCAGGGAGGCAAAATGGCAGCGGCAGCAGCAGGACTCTTCAGCCAGCATTTGGCACAAGCGCAAACGTCTACGGGCAAGACGGCGAGCCCGATGGCCGCCGCGGCCGGCAGCGCCAGCGACGACACGGCCGTCATCTCGGCCAACGATTTTCTTACCCTACTGGTGACCGAGATGCAAAACCAGGATCCCACCGCGGACACCGACCCCAACGAGTACATCAACCAGTTGGTCCAGGTCAACAGCCTGGAACAGTTGATCAGCATCAACCAGACTCTGTCGACGGCATTGACGGCAGTGAGCGCTTCTCCTGACGCCAGTTCCGTGAAAAGTCCGATCAATGCGTCGGTGAACGGCGTGGCCGATATCGGCGCGACGCCCCAGGTTTCTTCCGCCAGCCAGGGAGCCGGAACTTCGGCTGCCATTCGACAAGCTCCCGGCAATCTCAGCATTCCTGAAGGCAAGCCCGCGGCGCACGCCGTAGCCGAAGCCCTCAATGGACGGCACCACTCAACCTAGACCCCGGATATCCGGCGCACCGCATCTCGGTCGACCAAGTTTATTCACCTGCCGGGCGTCAAGGCCTGTGCCTAACCTAAGAGGAGATTCACGATGCCAAGTTTCGACATTCCCCTGAGTGGTCTTAACGCCGACTCGACGGCGCTGAATACCATCGCCAACAACCTGTCCAACATGAATACCACTGGCTACAAGGCGCAGACGACGACCTTCAGCGATCTGCTTGCGCAGGAGTTGGGTTCCTCCGGATCGGGCGATCCTATTCAGGTAGGCACGGGCGTGCAGGTTGCCTCCAACACCACGGACTTCACCAACGGCAGTATCGTCGCCGGCGTATACTCTGACGCGGCTCTCAACGGAACAGGCTTCTTTGTATTGGATGGCGGCGGCGGACAGGAATTCCTGACCCGCAACGGCAACTTTACGGTGAGCAGCAGCGGTGTCCTGCAAAGCGCCAACGGGCAGGCTGTGATGGGGTACCCGGGTGTCAATGGAGTCATCAACACCAGCGGAACCTTGTCTGACATCGTCCTTCCTACAGGACAGGTGATGATGCCATCCGCCACTACGACTTTTAGCGCGACGCAAAACCTCAACTCCAACGACGCAATCGGCGCGACTTCCCCGCAGAGCACCATTAAAGTCTATGACTCGCTGGGCAACTCCTACGATGCCACCATCACCTACAGCAAGACGGCGGCGAATACGTGGAGCTATAACATCACCCTGCCGCAAACCGTCTCCCCCATCATGTCCGCGGCCGGCACCGTACCCAGCACCGTCAGTTATGACTTTGGCACCGGCGGATCGGTCGATAAAAGTTCGAGTCTCGTCATCACCGGGCCGGCAACGGCCGGAGGCACAGCGACGACGGCTGTCCCCTCCTTCACCCCAGGGGAGAGCCTAGACAACTATGCCACGGCCCTGAATAGCGCCTTGTCGGCTGCCGGCATTGCAACAACCGGTGCGAACGCAGTAACAGTCACCTCTGTAGGCGGCGTTTTGACGATTACCGGTGCTACGGCGACCAGCGGCACCGTGATTCAGGATGCAGCGTCCACAAGCAATGCCTCGGGCACGCTGACCTTCGATTCAACAGGCAATTTGGTTAGCCCCTCAGGCAATTTGAGCGGCATCAGCTTCACGGGCCTCTCCGATGGCGCGGCGCCGATGAACCTGACCTGGAATCTATACGGCGCGAACGGCTCCAGCACCGTCAGCCAGACGGTAGCCGCATCCGCCCAATCCGGCCAGGATCAGAATGGATTCCCGGCTGGCGAATACAACAACAGCTTCACCATCGGTTCCGACGGCACCATCCTGGCCAGCTACTCCAACGGCCAGACCCAGGCCATCGGCCAGTTGGCGGTTGCCACCGTGAACAACGAGCAGGGCCTGCAAGACATGGGATCGAGCGAATATAAGGCGACCAATGCTTCCGGCAATGCTTCCACAGGTGTGGCGGGCACAGGGGGCCGCGGTTTGGTTGAGGGCGGCCAGACAGAAGCCTCCAACGTCAACATCTCACAGGAATTTTCCAACCTGATCGTCGCCCAGCGCGCCTTTGAGGCCAACTCCAAGGCAGTCACCACCTTCGATACCGTGACCCAGGAAACGATCAACATGATCCACTAAGCCTGAGTCCTGAAAGCGATCCGGCCTAGCCGGACAAAAGCCCTTGATCGACTTGCCCCACCGCGTGCGCCGACAGCGTTGCGCGGTGGGGCTTTCTTTCTTGAGCGGAACCTCTTCCTGAGCCTCTATAGCAATTTACGTGTATTCCGAAAATGCTCTCTAGCGTGGCCGGACCTCGATAAACAGCCCTTTCCCAAGCGCCAGCGCTGTCCCCCCGGCATCGAGAATTCTGGCTTCCGTCCAATGCTTCCGGCCTTCGCTGCGCAGCAGGCGCCCTTCGATGCGGATCGGCGTGTCGGATGGAACCGGCCTCCGGTAATCGACCTCCATGTGCCGCGTCATCGCCGTCAAGCCGTGGGCGCGCACGGCCTTGCTCATCGTCTCGTCCAGCATGGTGGCAATGATGCCGCCGTGCACATACCCGGTAGGTCCCTGGAACGCGCCTGCCACCGACACCAGGCAGACCACCGATTCGTCGGCAGCCAGCAGAAACTCCAGTTGCAGCCCCGTCGGATTTGCCTGGCCGCAGCCAAAGCAGTGGTTCTGCGCCGCATGGGCCATCGGCGTTAGATTTTCGCTGATTGCTGTCATCGATGCCTCGTGAGTGGGAAGAATCTCGGTTCATCCAGCCGTTCGCTGGGCAACGGCCAAGATCAGCGGCCAAGGATACTGCAGCGTCCCCGACATACCCTGCATGATCGCCAACGGATTCATGGTACATTCTTGCCCATGAGCCTGACCGTCCGCAAAGCCGCAATCCAAATATTTATGAAATTGCATATTTATGAAATTGCACCTACCTGATCGGCTGTTGGGAGTAGCGTAGAAATATTCGCAATGTGCCGTAACTCCAGGTCAAGAAAAATAGCTCCAATGGCACTCTGCGTGGAGAGATAACTTCCAATGAAGACGCTCAGAAGTGCGTTCGTTCTGCTCTGTGCTGTTGCATATGGTGCGGTCATGTTTGCGTCGCCGCAAGCTACGCCCAATCTCGAAGACACAGCCAAAGATCTAACCAGGCAGTTGGCTGCGCGGCAATTCGGTCCCGTTGTGAAGCAGTTCGATCCAGCAATGACCTCGGCGATGCCGGCCATGAAGCTGGCGGAGGTCTGGGACGGGCTGATCGGACAGGCGGGTGCTTTTCAATCGGTTGAGACCACCCATAGTCAAGAGGTGCAGGGCTATCGCGTCGTTCTAGTGACTTCAAAGTTCGAGAAGGCGACGCTCAATATCAAATGGGTCTTTGATTCGAGCGGCCGAGTCGCCGGATTGTTTTTTCTGCCGTTGCAGCCTGCCGTATCGTGGACTCCTCCGCCGTTTGCCGACCCCTCCAGCTTTCACGAACAGCCGATCACCGTCGGCGATGCGCCGTGGTTGCTATCCGGCACGTTGACGCTGCCCAACGGCATCGGACCATTTCCGGCTGTTGTGCTGGTCGCCGGGTCCGGCCCTCAGGATCAGGACGAAACCATCCTCGCCAACAAGCCTTTCAAAGACATTGCATGGGGGCTCGCCAGTCGGAATATCGCCGTCGTCCGCTACAACAAGCGAACGCTGCAGTATGCCAAGGAACTCCCTACGGAGTTTACGGTCAACGAAGAGACGGTTATCGACGCTCGGGCCGCAGCGGCACTTCTGTCGAAACAGCCTGCGATCGATCCCCGCCGCATCTTCGTGCTTGGGCACAGCCTGGGAGGCACGCTTGCGCCGAGGATCGCGCAGGGCGACGCTGGGATAGCTGGCCTCATAATTCTGGCTGGCGGTACGCGCCCCTTTGAGCGGACGCTCGTTGAGCAGCTTAAATACGTTGCCGGCCTCCAAGGTAACATCGGTCCCGAGGCGCAGAAACAAATTGACGATGCGGAGCAGTCGGCCACGGAGATTGAGAACCCCAATCTAGCCCCCGACACCAAGCTGAATATTCTTGGTTCCCCAATCTCCGGGGCCTATTTCCTTGACCTGCGAGATCATCCCCCCGCCCAAATCGCCGCACAACTGAAGGTCCCCATGCTCATCCTGCGCGGAGATCGCGACTACCAAGTGACGGAGGCGGACTTTAGCGGTTGGAAGAACGCACTTTCGGGCAAACCGGAAGTGAGCTTCAAGGTCTATCCGGGACTCTTTCACCTCTTTATGCCCAGCAGTTCCGCAGGCCCCGGACTCGGCACGCCAGCCGACTATCAAAAGCCGAGTCACGTAGCAGTGCAAGTCATAGACGACATCTCAACCTGGATACATGGAATCCACGGACACATAAACGAAGAGCCGGGCAGAATCCCCGGCGAATGAAGGCGGCTGTTAAGCCCGCGTCTCCCCCCTGACATTCCCCCTCATCACCAATTCTTCGCAGACTTTCTCCCCCCTCATACATCGAAAGCATGGAGGTCGTTCAAAATATGATGGATCGGCGTACTGCAATCAAGCACCTCGGTGGCGCGGCAACCGCCTTGCTATTGACCGAGACCCTTGTGGCCGAGGGTTTCTCCAGCGGGCAAACCGCTGCCACGCCCGCTCCCCCTGCGGGACCGTTTAAGCTGCCGCCTTTGCCCTATGCCTACGACGCTTTGGAGCCTTTCTTCGACGCGGAAACCATGCACCTGCATCACGACAAACATCATCAGGCCTATGTCACCAACCTCAACGCCGCCATCGCCGCGCACCCCGAGCTGGCCGGCAAGACGCTTGAAGAGCTGGTCACCAATCCCGCAGCCGTCCCCGAGTCTGCCCACGCCGCGGTTCGCAACAATGGTGGAGGTCACGCCAATCACTCCTTCTGGTGGCCGACCTTGGGTAAGGGAGGCACCGCGCCCGTCGGCGAATTGGCCAAGGCCATCGATACCAAGTTCGGCTCCTTGGCCGTCTTCCAGGACAAGCTGACCGCCGCCTCCTTGAGCGTCTTTGGCAGTGGCTGGGCATGGCTCGTCAAGCTGCCCGACAGCAGTGTCGCCATCGAAACCACTCCCAATCAGGACACCCCCCTGACCGCCGGCCATGTCCCCGTTCTGGGTGTGGACGTCTGGGAACACGCCTACTATCTCAAGTATCAAAATCGCCGCGTCGAATACGTCAAAGCCTTCTTCCAAGTGCTCAATTGGGATTATGTAAGTTCCCGCTTCTCCGACGGCATCAAGGTCAAGGCCACCTCCCAGTTGGGCTAGGCACATCCCGCGCCGGGGCAGGGCTGCGGCGCGGAGACTCCCGGTTCGTTCCTCAAGCATCGAGTCCTCAAGCAACGAGCCGGAATGGAAAAGGATGAAACCGATCGACGTTCCTGTCAGTCCACACCTGCTGCGATGGGCCACGGCCGTTTTCTCCGTGGCCACAGCCATCGCTCTTGCCGGATGCCATTCCGAGCCGCCCCTCACGCCGCAGGAGGCAGAAGGCGAGCATCTCTATGCCGTCCGTTGCGCCCATTGCCATCGCGACAACGACCTCGCCCTCAAAAAGGTTCCCCCGGATCTGCACTCCGTCTTCAAAAACTCCAAATTGCCGAGTGGAGCGCCCGCGACCAACGCCGAAGTCCGGCACGTAGTCCTGGCAGGCAGAGGCATGATGACGTCCTTCGCCGGCCGCTTTACCGACGACCAGATGGCGGCGCTGCTTGCCTATCTGCATACCGGCCTGCGCGAACCCTGAGCGCCTGGGGCTCAAGCCGGCCATTGCAGGCAAAGGCGGTATCGGTCTGGATCGGTCACATGGAGTTGTTTCATGCCATAAGGAGCAATCGCCGGCTCCCTCACGTCCAGGCCCTTGCCCAGTAGAAACCGGTAAGCTCCATCCACATCCGGACAGCCGAAATAGAGTCCCGTGTCCGCGTGCCCGGCGAACCGCGCCGCATCCGGCGTGGGTGGCCGGGATTCCGGCTCATAAGCCGTATTCAGCATCAGGATGGCGTCGTTCAGCCGCAACATGGCCCAGTTCACATCGTCGGGATTGTCCGACAACGCCTTGGACCTCTGAGTTACCTCGAATCCCAGCACATCCCGGTAAAACTGGATCGACGTGGGCATATCGAACACTTGCAGCAGCGGTGCCAGCCCTTGCATCTCAATCGGCATCCGTAGCCTCCTTCCGGTATTCTCCGCCCCTCTTTCCGGCTCGCGGCAGTGGCGTGAGATTAAATCACTTCGGAGCAGGAAGGGAAGTCAAAAATACCACATCTCCCACGCCCGCCCGCCATCGGAGATTTCGGTTCCGCTTCCCTCCGGGCTATACTTGGGATTGCTATGGCAACCGAGAAAACCTTCTACCTTGAGACCTTCGGCTGCCAGATGAATGCCCATGACTCCGAAAAGGTGATTGGCACACTCTGCCAGCAGGGCTATCGGCAGGTCGAGTCGGAAGAAGAAGCAGGCCTGATCCTCTACAACACCTGCTCCATCCGCGACAAAGCCGAGCAAAAGGTCTTCAACCGCCTCAACGACTACAAAAAGCTGCACAAAGCCGGCAAGCGCTTCGGCGTCTTGGGCTGCGTCGCCCAGCAGGAGGGCGAAAAGATCTTCGAGCGGGCACCATACGTTTCGCTCGTTTCAGGCTCCGCCTCCTACCGCAAGCTTCCCGAGATGCTCACCCGCCTTGAGGCAGGCGAGACCCACATCACCGGCCTTGACGACCGTCAGACCGACGAAACCTTCGAGACCGAGTTTACCGCGCGCAAAAATCCCTATCGCGGCTACATCACCATCATTGAGGGATGCGACAAGTTCTGCGCCTATTGCGTGGTCCCCTACACGCGCGGCAAAGAGCGCAGCCGCGGTTCGTCTTCCGTCCTCGCCGAGGCCCGCCGCATCGCCGATCTCGGCTATACCGAAATCCAGTTGCTCGGCCAGAACGTCAACAGCTATCGCGATCCGGAAGGGAAGTCGAGCTTCGCCGAATTGCTGGCCGCCGTCGGCCAGGTCGGGGGTATCCGCCGCGTCCGTTTCACCACCAGTCATCCCCGCGACTTCACCCGCGACATCGTCGAGGCCATCGACGCCGTGCCCACGCTTTGCGACCACGTCCATCTGCCCGTGCAGTCGGGCTCTTCGCGCATCCTCAAGATGATGGCCCGCGAGTACACAAGCGACTGGTATCTCGAACGCATCGCCTGGATCAAGGCAGCCCATCGCGCCATCTCGCTCTCCACCGACATCATTGTCGGCTTCCCCGGCGAAACTCCGGACGACTTCATTCAAACCATGGACCTTCTCGCCCAGGTGCAGTACGATTGCGTGTTCGGATTCAAATACTCGCCTCGGCCCAACACTCCGGCGTTGACCATGATCGATTCCATTCCGGAAGCGGAGAAGGTCGCCCGGCTTAAAGTGTTGCTTGACCGTCAACGCGAAATTCAACGCGTCAATTACGCCAGGCACTTGGGCGAAATCATGGAAGTAATGGTCGAAGGCCACAACCCGGCACGGGGGCAGGTGACAGGCCGCAGCAGCCAGAACAAGCCCGTCAATTTCACGGATGCGCAACCCATCGCGCCCGCGCCCGGCAGTTACCGGCAGGTACGAATCACGGCGACGCATCCAAACAGTCTGGCTGGCGAAGCCATCTAAGCAAGTGTTGACGCAGGAAAGGGAACTCATGGATGTCGAGGTGCGGATACGCGGGTTGATGATGGACCCGGCCACCAACATGCCGATCGTCGTGCTCAAGGATGTGGCATCGGAAACCGTGATGCCGATCTGGGTGGGCATCTTTGAAGCGCAGGCCATCTTCTCCGAAATTGAGAAGGCAGCCGCACTGCGCCCGATGACGCACGACCTCACGAGAAACCTGATCCATCACTTGAATGCTCAGTTGGAACGTGTAGTGATCACTGAACTTAGAGACGACACCTTCTTCGCTGTCCTATGGCTTCGGCAGGGAGAAGAACCCATGACTGTCGATGCCCGCCCCTCCGACGCCATCGCCCTGGCCCTGCGCGCGGACTGCCCGATCTACGTATCGGAACAGGTGATGCAATCGGCGAAACTGAACACCCAGGGTCCGCCCGACGGCCCCACAGCCGAGCAGTTGCGCGGTTGGCTCGAAGGCCTCAACGACGAAGACCTTGGCCGCTACAAGATGTAAGCAGGCAGCCTGCGCAGAGACTCAAGCAACTTGAGCCTCTGCGCAGGTCTTGATTGCTCTAGACCCACTCTCCCTGCCGCATCAGCGGTTCCGCGACATTGCCGGCTGTGATGCCGTCGATATCCAGTTTGTCCGATCCGATCATCCAATCCACGTGAATAAGGCTGTCGTTCGCGCCCTTTGCCGCAAGTTGCTCCGGCGTGAGTTTGTCTCCCTCGCGCAAGCAGGAGGAATAGGCTTGCCCGAGCGCGATATGCGACGCGGCATTCTCATCGAACAGCGTATTCAGAAAGAGCATTCCGCTGTGGGCGATGGGCGAAGAGTGGGGCACCAGCGCCACCTCCCCCAAGTGCCGCGCTCCTTCATCGGTATCGATGAGTTTTTGCAGCACCTCCTGGCCCCGGCTCGCCCGGGCTTCCACGATGCGTCCTTTTTCAAAACGCACCTGGATCCCTTCGATCATCGTTCCTTGATGCGAAAGCGGCTTGGTAGCCGTCACCGTGCCGTCCGCGCGGTCCTTGTGGGGCGTGGTGAATACCTCTTCGGTCGGCATATTGGGAATGCAATAGAGCCCGTTGCCCGCCGTGGTTCCGCCGCCCAGCCAAAGATGGTCATCGGCCAGCCCAAGGCGAAAATCGGTGCCGGGGCCGCGATAGAGCAGCGCCGCATAGCGTTTTTCGTTCAAGCGCGCAGCCCGTTTTTGCAACTCGGCATCGTGCGTCTTCCATGCGGCAACCGGATCTTCGCGGTCGATGCGGGTCGTCTTGAAAATCGCCTCCCACAGCTTCGCCAGCGCCACCTCCGGGGTATCTTCGGGAAACATGGCCGCCGCCCACGCCGGCGTTGCACTCGCCACGATGGTCCAGTTGATTTCATGCCGCGTAATCAGTTCCAGAGCCGGGCGATAGGCGCGGGACACCGCACGATTCGCGCGCCCCACCTTGTCGGCATCCTCGTTCGAGAGCAGAGTCGGATTTCCACCCGTAATGGCCAGCCGCGCCGCGCCGCTCTTGAAGGCCGATGCCATCCCGTCGTATAACCACTTCGCCGCGTGGTCGAAGCACTCGTCGGGAGCGAAATGGTAGCGCATCAGCGCCGCTTCATCGTCGCTATAAAAAGTGGTGACAAGGGAAGCGCCCGCCCGGTAGGCCTGCTCCGTGATGCGGCGCGCCAGCGGCACCGCGTCCAGCGAAGCCGTCATCACCAGTTCCTGGCCGGCCCGCAGGCCAAGCCCGACCTTGATCGCGACTTCTGCAAGCCGATCCAGTTTTTGTTCGTGCGTCCGTTCTTCAGTCCTCGCCGCAACTCCGTCCATAGTTTCCCTCGACACTCCCGCAGAATTCATCCTGGCCGGTCCTAAAAAGCTCTGCGGCCGGCTACCCTCAATTCTACTGTCCGCGCATCGGCTCAGGCCGCCTGCGCACTCTCCTATCAAACGGACGAGGAGGCTGCCTCACGCTGCACAAGCACGGCTCCCAAAGCTGCCATGACCGGGAAACCGATGCAGACGGAGAGGACGGAAAGCTTGTGGGAGATTGGCCCGCCCTCAAGCAGACCGGCAGCACCATAGAAGCCGAAGATCGCGAAGGCAGTCAGGATTGCGAGGACCGATCGCTTTCCGGCCGACTGCGGGAAAAGCCACGCCAAGGTAGCTGGCTCGATCCGCAGCAAGAAGTAGACAAGCGCCAGCAAGGTAGGAATCCCCAGCACAACCAGAATCGTCCATGGCGACCAGCCAAAACCTCGTTGGACCGAACCCATGTCTCCGTCGGTTGTGAAGGTTCGTATCGGCACATAATCGAGAAAATTGCCCACGCTGGCTACAGTGGCCCAGTAGGCAAACATCCCCCAGCCGCGAGACCCGATTTGCTTCGCCTTGGAATATCCCCAGCGGCTCAGCGTATAGGTAATCAGAGCATTGCCAATTAGCGCGCCGGCGGCTCCAATCATCGCCGCATCAGCCCCGTGTCCACTTGCGAAGATCGGCCCTTCATCGACATTCTGGTTAATCCCCAACTGGATCAGGAATACGACCGGCGTCGGGCGGGGAAAGTACAACGCCAGGGGATTACTCTTCCAGCCCAGCAGCCAAGCGGTGAAGGAATGCGCATATTCGTGGGCAAAAAAGACGCAGGCATGTGCAGCCCACATCTGAAACAACGTGTAAACCACAAGAACCGGCCAGGTCCATTCAGCGCTGCGGGGAAGCTTCATCCTCAGAACTCCTATCAACTGGGGCCGCATAAGCAAGGGCCTATCTTAGCAAAGTAAATGATCGGCATTAACTATACAGAATATCCGTTATCGGACACGGAGGTCCTTTTCCCAGTGTTGCATTTAGGTCTCTAAAACGACCCTTTACCATGCAACGGAATGGCTATTGAAGAGGTGGTGGGAATTAAGAGCATCATCTCGTCTCCGCGCTTTTCGGTCGGCTTGTCGATGCAGTATTTGCACCGGCAACTTTAGCTTGTTCCTCGATCCATTTCTTTTCCAGATGCTCCAGCTCCGGTGTGATGTAATCCCAGTACCCGGATTGGGTCTCGGGATCCTGTACCTCCTCAATGACATCCCGGAAATACGCAATGCTGAAGATCGGGCCACTGTCGGTTCCGTTCAGAAGACTTACGTATTTTCGGCAGCAGCCGAGCGCATGAGAGCTCTCTGGTATACGGCCAGAACTCATCGCACACCTCAATCTCGGTGCGCTGGTGCTGGTTAACCGCCGGATGCATGCGACAAATGCCTTGCCGCCGCAGTTCGTCAAAATGCGAAGCGATTGAACGCCGGCTCCTTCCCAGCCCGTTTGCCAGATCGAAGTAGCTCATTGAAAGCCGTCCGGTACTTCGGCTTGCATTCAGGCAAATGTAGAAGAACAGCCTAAATGCACCATCGGACAACAATAATAGAGCGTGCTGAACCTCTGGACCTGCCGCAAACCAATTGGAATGTTTAATTTCCATGGGAGGCAACTCTCTTTCTCTGGAGGTCCAACCATTATCGAACTCTCGCAGAGTCCAGCGGGGTCGAACTGGATGAAGCCAACCTTGACGTTCGCTGTCTATTCGCCTACATTAATAACACATTTCAATCACAGCCTTGTCCAGATGAGTACCCGATTTTGATCGAGGTGACATGCTTGCCAATTTCCGCACTCTCGCAATTCCAGCGCTTCGGGGGCCGGCGCTCGTCGATGGCGTCGGGATTCCAAGATATTGGGCGACAGTATGGGCTTCTTTCCTTCCCGCCGACCATGCGCTCTCGACAGTCGGCAAAAAGCTAAGCCACTTGGAGAGCTTTTATCAATATGCTGACGCTCACCTCGGTCTGGGGACCCTGGACAACGCGATTGCTGATTTTGACGCGGAGATTCTTGGTGATGCTCTCGAAGGATATTTCATGTCCATCCGGAATGGGCCCAGGATTACGCCAGCAAGTGAAGAGCGATGGCAGGTAGCGATCCAGTTCGTCTCAGAACTGTTGCAGCGGCTATCGAGAAACTCTCTGAATCGCATAGGCCAGGATGAACTGTTTGGACGCTTTGCACGATTCGATCTACTTCATGGAAAACTGCACATTGGAAGACGGCGCCGCCCGGAGTCTATCCGCTCGCTTCCCGCAGAGGTCGTTGAGCACCTTTACGAAGTCCTGGACCCAGAATCGAAATCGAACCCTTTTCAGAACATGGCCTCGCGGTGGCGTGTTTACACCCTCTTTGTCCTGTTACTTCATCAAGGACTTCGACGTGGTGAAGTCCTAGTGCTGCCGATCGATGTGATCAAGAGTGGCTTTGATCGGAACCAGGGAAAAGAGCGGTTTTGGATGTCAATCAAGTACAACGAATACGAGGACGATCCACGTTATTCGCGGCCAAGCATTAAGAACTCAAGTTCTGTTCGACAGATTCCGGTGAGCCGTATGCTTGCGCAGATGGTCCAAGAATATTGCTCAAATTACAGAGGCAGAGCAGACCATTCTTTTCTTTTGAATTCGCAGAAAGGAGTACCACTGTCAGTTGAGGCTGTTTCGAAGACATTTCAGAAGGTGACCGATTCCCTTCCCGCCAGTTTGCGGAAAATCCTTCATGATCATACAGGCAGTAACTCCGTCACGGCCCATGCGATGAGACACACCTGCGCTGTTGTACGGCTTAATCAGATGCTGTCGAAAGGAGTCGAGATGGAGGATGCTTTGCAACGTTTGCGTTCTTTGTTCGGTTGGTCCAGGGAATCCGAGATGCCGTCGCGGTATGCGCGAGCCGTGTTTGAAGAGCGACTATCCTCCGTATGGATGAACGATTTTGACGAACGAATAGCGATTCTTCAATCCTTGCCGGCGAGGTCGAAATGACGGAACCATCAAGGTTAGCGCAGGCTCCGGGACCTTTGCCCAATATCCCGCCACTTCCGGAAGTAATAAGCTACTACGATGACTTTTCTGACTCGTATGAGCAGATAGCAAAGCCCAGCCATTCTGACCAGTGGCGTCTATCGGTTGATGGCCGAATGGTGGTGCTCGATTTTAGCGATTATTCGAGCCTGATTCGCCCCCTCATGAAGGTTTGGTGCGCTGATCTGCTAAGCACCTTCGCACCGGTTACAACGGAATATTACTTTCGCAGACTCACTACTGTTTCGCTCGACCAGATTCTAGAACTCGTGACCTGCGAGATTGTAGATCTCAGGTCCGCTTGGAATGTATGCCTCGCCAGTGCGTTGCCTGATGCAGTCTATAGCCCTATGAAGAACCTTCTTTCGTTTCTCTGCGCAAATAGCATAGGAAAATGGAATTCACATTGTCTCGATTTAGTTTCCCAACTGCCTCTTCCGAAGGTGGATAAGTATGCAAGTGTCCGGGTAGGTGATGTCTTCCTGACGGTTGAGGAGGAGGCTGCAATCGTTGAGTACATCATTGATGTGTGCGTTCGGATTAGAGAGAATGCATCGTTAGTTACGGATGATGAACTTGAACAAGTATGCGCCTTGGTGTGTTCTTACCAGTACGGGCTACGAGCCAAACAGATTGCAAAGCTGGAGATGCGGAATATCCGGATATGGAAGGACGGTATCGACCAATACCCCGCTGTCCATGCAACCTTCACGATGATCAAACAGCGATCCGCGAAGAAAGTGTTTCCGATGGTCCGCCGAGTGAAACGCGATTGGGGCGCTCTATTTGTGAAACTATTCGAGCGTGCGCAGCAAAGTGGCCTAGCAGGTTCAGATCATGTGTTCAAGCGCACACCTCGCCAGATTTCAGTCCAGTTAGCTAACTTGACATCGTCGATATTGGGACGGCAAAGAACTGTTACAGAAATGCGCCATACTGCCGCTCAGCGGTTGGTTGATGCGGGTGCAAGCGGGGCACTCCGATCTGAACACAGGACTAATCTATTTCAATTCGACTCCGGCGCAAGGAGCGAGGATCAACCAGGCGCTTGGAATTTCCAAAACCTATCAGACCGTGATGAAGATTGCTCATGGTCGTTTCATCACTCCGGAAGAGCTGGCGGAGTTGAAGGGCGACCAGCAGATCGGCGGTGTGCCGCACGGTATTCCAATCGCCGGTATCGGTGGCTGTTCATCCGGGCAGCCAAGTTGCCCATTCAATCCGATCATGTCCTGCTACGGGTGCAGCCGTTTCATGCCAGTTGCTATTGAGGCCATTCACAAAGAGGTTCTGGAGGACCTGCGTGGGGTCATGAAGTTCTTCTACACATCGTCTCATGCTGAACGTGGCTCGCCTGCATTGCAGCTTGAACGCACGATCTGCAATGTCCAGGCAGTTCTCAGTGAACTCGGAGAGAAGCCACATGAACTTGAATCTTGAAGCCTATGTCCGGGATGCCAAGGCCATTGCAGAGCAGCGTGGCGTAGCCTGGGACGTGCAGCTTGGTCCAGACGGAGTTGCGCCCAAGGGCATGGGGTGGAACTTGTCACTGATGGCCAAGGCATCGCCGCCGCCAACGGATTGGCTCAACGACTTCGGGACGGACCGGAATACGGTAGAGATTCTTACAGCGGAGCCGCCTGCCGGTCCAGTGCGCAATTACACTAAGAAACCGCTTTCGCGCGGCTGGCAGGACCTGATCAAGGCTGTGGTCATAGATCAGCTCTTCGTGCGGAAGAATACTTGCTCTCATGTGGTCTGTAATGTGGCACGCCCTCTGCGTGTATTAGCGACATGCGCATCCAGCACAGATCCATCTCTTCTCACCGTTGATGATGTCGCTTTTTCCATCGAGATGGCAAGGAAAGTTCAGGCATCCGGAAAGCTTGCTGATTTGATCTTCGGCGTCGTCAGGAGCATTCTCGACCCCAATCACTTGATGGATAACGGCCCGCTCTCGCCATTGCTGGAGCGCGACAAGAAGGTTCATATCAGAACTTCGAAGTTCGTTAAGTCCGTGGACGATCTTCGATCCGATCTGGAGGAACGGAAGCACTCGGAAAAGTTGCCAGAACGCCGTGCCTTCTGGGAGTTGGTGCGGATCGTCTTTACTGAAACGCCAAAAAGCTTTCTTGATTTGCTGCGGTTTGCGCAAGCAAAGACCCTGATTCTGACTGGGCTTCGAGACGGCGAATGCGCCCTTCTCCCCGCGGATTGGAAGCGAGTTCGCGAATACTTCGATGTCCATGATCAACCGGCAGGCCAATCAGGTGGGGTCTCTCGCTCTCTTATGCTGCGGCATTTCGCAGAGAAGCAGAGGGTTCAGGGCAAAGATGGCATTGCCCTTTTTGAAACGGTGCAACATGTCCCGGCGGTGTTCGAGGCGGTTCTTGAGAGCACCCTGGATCAGGTCGTAGCCGCTACAGAGCCACTACGCAATACGCTGCGGCGTCAATTGGAAACGGGCCGGATTCTAACGCAGTTTGAGAAGAGTGAGTTGGTCCGCGCCGCAGAGATCTATACCTATCTCACAGGCAATCCGTTCATCGTAGGTCTTCCAGTAGAATACCGTCGCAAGTATGTGGAGGCATATCAGCGCGATTTCAATCCGGCGGTATTTGATGACCTCCGTGCTGACCAAATGAAAGCCATTCGTGATGGAAAGGTGTTGGAGATAGCTACCTATTTGTACTTTCGCAGGCTCAAGGGAGTACCGCTCCGCAAGGCGAATGGCGCTTGTCTGGACGACAACCTGGAAGGCAGGAGAACGTGGTCGGAGATCTATCTTCGGGTAGATGAGATCGAAGCATATCTCAAGAATGCGGTCTTGACAAAGCAGTCTGATCGTACGCCGATACGGTTGTCAAATGGTGAGCTATCCGCTTGGGAATTACTCTTCCTTATGCCGAAGCGTGCGCTGAGCGAAGGTCGGAATGAAGGGTTATGCGACGTCACGCGATACTGCGCCGTTGGGCGGATGGATAGGCAGATGACCACACACTTTCTTTCCGCTGGAAAAGACCAGACACTCTTCTCCGTGTATGGACAGAACGATGAAGATCGACAAATGACGCTTCGGCCACATAGCCTGCGGCATCTGCAAAACACGGAGCTGTTCCGGCTTGGTATCGCTGACACCATCATCACCAAGCGGTTCAACCGTCGCAAGGTGGCCCAGAGCTATGAATATGACCACCGGAGCCTTGCCGAAGAACTGGAGCAGATCGAGCTGAAGCCAGAAGTTGAAGCCCGGCTGGGGGAGAAGTCGGCGACCATAGCACGACTGATCAAGTCCGGAAAGGCGCGTGGCCCCATCGTTGATGCATTCAAACGGATACAGCAAGCATTTGTCTGCAACCGATCTTGCGCAGACGCGGAATAACCTCGTTCAGTTGGAGGCGCGTCTTGGTGCAGCGGTGCGAACGATTGAAGCACGCAAAGCCAACCTCCTCGCGGGGAGACAATCGCTGCTTCCGGTGCCGTCGCCTGTTGGTGAGGGCAACTCAAGCGAATTGCAGGCGGCGGCACGGCCACTTGAGAAACGCATATCGGCCGGCGTAGGATTGGACAACCAGTTACATCATGCTCAGGTTCGTCTGGCAGCGGTTCGGAAACTGCTGGAGACCCGTCCGGGTGAACTGGTCTTTCCTGACGGCGTGGGTCTGTCCCATGATCCAGCAAAAGCAAAAGGGATGGTGCTCGATGACGTCCAGTGAGCCAGAAAAGGTTGGAAACGATAGCCAGGAGTTGGTTCGTATCCTCGAAGCGATGATCGAGGCGGACGAGACCATCACGGCGCGAGCGGTGGTCAGAAAACACCCGATATTGAAGCATGCGTCATCGATTACCAGAAACCCTGATCGTACTTCCCTGCTGGCGAAGTACCAGGCACAGCAGAAACAATTCCGGGCGATGCGTGGTCAGATGCCGAAGCGCTCACGGGACCAGATTGCCGCGCAGATTGCCCAGAAGGACGCCCGCATTGCGGAGTTGGAACGGCAAATCGAAATCTTACGTATTTCCCACTTGGCCATGATCAGAACTGTCGGGGAGCTGGGTGGAATCAGTAAGCTGCTGAAACTCTACGAGGGGTATCGGGGATTTAGAGGGGAATTAGAGGGGAATTAGAGGTTTTGGATATTCTTCCACATGGTGAATTGAAGTCGTCCGAGCTTGCAAATAGTGCGTCATCCAAACGTTCTGAGAGAGTGATCCGTGGATATTAATACGCTACTGCAAGCAGCAACGCAATGCTTTGCAACTCTTTCAGGAGCGGAAGAGGACATGTTACGCGCAGTCAAGAACGACCGCGTAATCGCTGGTAGCAATGACGACAATTCTAATTCTGCGAATAACCCCCAGGGCGGCGAACGGTGGGATAGGACTCGCACCATTCGCGCGGACGTAATTAGCTGGCTCTGCCAGAATGCCGCTACGTACGGCAGGCCTGCTTCTGACGGAATTGATGTCTATGGGGCGAAAGTCGAAGGCGTTCTCGATCTCTGTCATACAGACATACCTATTCCGTTATGGTTTGAGCGGTGCTACTTCAACAACGAGGTTTGGCTGAAGAACGCCAAGATCCCCTCGTTGACCTTCAGGGGGTGCTGGACAAAGAGAATTCTCGCCGATGGGCTTCAAGTAGTGAACAATGTTGGGCTCCGCGATGGCTTCCACTCGACCGGAGAGGTACTCTTCAGGGATGCGAACATCGGTGCCGGATTCATCGCAGTTGGCGCAACTTTTGAATATGCACCGTCGAAAAAATCCAGTGGAAATTCCGTCAACTCCCTAGCATGCGACCGAATCAAAGTGAGCGGAAACATGCACCTACAAGGAAGTTCGTTTGAAGGAGAGGTCGGACTTGCAGGTGCGATTATAGGAGGCAACCTCGAATGCGATGGCAGCGCGTTTAACAACCCGTGTTGCAATCAGGACGGCAGTCGCTATGCGATTCGCGCTGACCGGATCACAGTTAACGGCAGCGTGTATCTGCGAAATCGGTTTTCGTCCAGGGGTTCAGTACGACTCATAAATGCCAAAGTTGGCACGCTAGATTGCACGCTAGCCACCATTGAGGGGGACGGGAAGAATGGCCTTAATGCAGAGAACGCAATTATTACCGGCCAAGCTGTCTTTGATAATTTCGCAATTCATAACGGTGGCGTAGAGTTCCGCGGGCTTGCAGCAGACGACGTGTCGTTCAGGGGTGCGACGCTGACCACAGTCGATCTTCGATATGCTCGTATTCACCGAGCGCTGCGCATCAAGCAGATCATGAAAAGTGACCGGCCACTATGGGACTTGCGGAATGCCGCTGTGGATGCAGTCGATGATGACGAAATGAGTTGGCCGCTTTCAGGTCGTTTATTCATCGACGGATTCAAATATAAGAGACTAGGGAGTGTTTCTCTCGATGGTCCCGGTGAATCCTCCGAAGCTCCACTTGATTTCAAATTGCGCCGGACGTGGATTGAACTCGACACATCCCGTCCAAGTCGTCCTCATCCATACAGGCAGCTCGCAAATGCCTATTTAAGGATGGGCGACACATTGCAGGCCCGTGAGGCTCTTTATTCGCTTGAAGAGTTGCTTCATCTCCGGATGATCCAGGAAGCGAGTAGTTCTTGGAGGAGATGGCTACATGTGATTTGGCAGTGGCTACTCAAGTCGGCGATTGGCTACGGGTACAAATTGTGGCTATCCGGCTTGTGGCTTGTTTCCCTGTTGATTGTAGGCGGAGCGCTGTCGCACTGGGGATGCCTTGCTAACGTCATCTTCCCCACGGACAAGGACGCTTACTCCTTTTTCGTACAGCACGGCTATCCTCCAAGTGGTTATCCGCGTTTCAACGAGGTCATGTTTTCTATTGAAAACACGTTCCCGGCGATCAGTTTTTCGATGTCTGACCATTGGGCAGCGATTGGTTGGCTCCGCTACTGGTTTATGGGCCAGAAAATCGCCGGCTGGTTCCTCTCGATCTTCTTTGTCGCCGGCATCACCGGCTTAACCAAAAGTGAGAAGTAATAGCGTGTCGATTGAGTTTTACTCGGGGTGAACGACATGCATGATCGCAGTTCGGGTGTTGCGTGAGAGCTCAGTGTCGAGCGCAACAAAACAGGCAAAACCAAACACGCAACACGCATACAACGAACTACACGTTAAGTTATTGTGTATATAGATGTTATGATAAGCAACAATCGCCATAGCTACCTAGAATCGGACATTCTTTCTAAAAGAAATGCCTCTTGCAATCTATCTATCTTCTTGCATTGATTGGCATAAGTCGCCCCGGGGCAAGCCTCGGTCATTTTCGTCAAACATGCAGTTGCGCTTCGCTTCCATGCCGGGCGCACAAGAGAATGCGGAAGGAGAGGACATCTGCCTTCCGCGAGTTGCTCTACCTGATCCAGATCACCACGGCGTGGCAAGTATCTCCAGTACAGTGGTCGCCGAACGTTTCTGCGGTGGTAGTAGTAGTATTGGAAATCTTCAGTCCTGAAACATCCGCCATGGTTGGATTGGATATAATGTTTCGGCCGCAAGGAGGTCTGGAAACGGTTCTTTTCTGTCGGATAGCACGATCTCCGGGTTTGTGCCGTTTACCGCCCTTACCCCTTCGACTTTATGAAGGCTGCTCTTTTCCGCCTCTCCTCCGGCCAGCGTGCCACCCGCACTTCGATGCGATACCGACAGGTCGTATCTCGCAGAACGAGTTCCCCAATTATCTTTGGCGTTTTCATATTCAAGGGGCCAGCGGACACCCTGCTCTAGTCCTTTGATTTCGTTCACACCGTCTTGCGAGAGCTTGTACAGCCGAAACTCGTCTCGGTGTGCCCACTTGTTGTCACCGATCGCTGAGGAACCCATCTCGCGCGTGGCTATGATTACACCCACGGCACGCGTCTCTTTCAGGCGGACAATATTCGCGAGGCCGTGAGGCGTCACCTCAACATACCCCTCCGCTTGCCAAGGAAATGGATTTCCCGCACCATCAAAGTAAAGAATCGACAATGTCGTGTCCCAGCCCCCGCTGGAATCCATTCCGCGGCTTACGAGGAACAATGCCGATGTATTTGCATCCAGGTTCGCCTCCCACAGCTCGCATCCCGCCCCCGGAGCCACAGCGTAGTTGGATGTCCATGGTTTCCCAGCGTCGTTTTTGCCGTGCAATGTGACGCTGCCGTCCTTTTGCGTTTCTAAATACACGTGCCCTAAGGACAACGTTTGCGGGTTGTTGAAGTCACACGCAGCGAGTTTCTTTTGTGCAGCTATCGGCACAGGCACCAGTCCGTCAACGAATAGTTCAGATTTCTGGCCTGAGGCTATGTCAGTGCAGAAATACCCTGCCAGTAGCATGAGAACCAATCGAACCAAAATCCTTTTCATGTCATACTCCCTTGCTTAGGCTGAACACGATGTCAATAGGACTGACCTGTCCACCATCGTGGATGCAAGCAAGCTACTGGTGTAGTGACCCGCTCAACCGGATGAAGAGATCGGCGGTATTCTGGATCGCTATCAAAGGTCCATTAGTTGCGAATGTTCGCAAGGAGAGCTTCGATCTCGGCGCGCTGCTCCGCATCCATCGGCAGTAAAGGCGCGCGGGCGCGGCCTCCGTAGTAGCCGTTGAAGTCGCACGCATACTTGACGCCGCTGATTCCCAGCGTACCCACGATGCGCTGGTTGGGTTCGGCTATTCTCTGCTGTTTCTCCTGCGCCAGCTTCGGATCGTGATCCTTCCAGGCAAAATAAACTTCCTGGCAGGCCTGAGGCGCACATGCCGCAAAGCCCAGGATGGCTCCGCTTGCGCCCGCCTCCAGCGAGTCGAGCAAAATCCCCGCCGCCCCGGTCAGCACCTGGAAGCCCACTTTCTTGGTCCGCGTCTTGATCGGTGCCATCGGCGGGGCCGTTGCCAGCGCCACACCAACCCCCAAATCACCGGCGGAAACAAATGAGCCCGCAGCAGTGCCTGCTCGATCCGCGAACGTTCTGGGCGTCAGCATCCGCCCCGTCACCGCTTCAAAAATCAGCGTGACCGTCTCCGTGCGCTTCGGAGCGGACCGTGTTGCCTCCACGGTCGCATGAATGCGCTCCATGCTGCCGCTCGAATCCTTGATGCCGATAATGTTTGGATGCTGTGCCAGTTCGGCGATCAGCTCGATGGGAATCTGGTATGGAACGCACTTGGGAATGTTGTAAAGCAGCACCGGCAGCGGCGACCGGTCGGCCACGCTGCGAAAATAATGCAGCACCGCCGCCGCCGACAACTGCCCGGCATAATAACTCGGCGGACGCACCAGCACCGCGTCGTAATGAAGCTGCGCAGCCGCCTCGGCCAGCTCCACCGTGCCTTTTACGCTTTCGCGCCCCACGCCTGCGATCAGCACTTTCTCCGGCGCGGTCGCCTCTGCGGCAACCCGCAATACCTCGCGTGTTTCCGCGTCGTCCAGCGTCACCGCCTCGCCTGTCGAGCCCAGCACAACCATGCCCGCCAGCAAGCTGCGCGAGTAGCGGTCCAGGTTGGCTTCTAGTTTGCGGAAATAGACCCGCTCATCCGAATAAAACGGCGTTGTCACTGCGGCAAAAATGCCTTCGATCAGCATAGCGTCTATTGTAAAACCCCGGGCGGAACGCCAGTTCCCTCTTCCCGCCATACCGCGCGCCGTACTGTGCATTGTCCTTTGAACCCGCGCCGTGTACTTTATCCAATAGATAATAATCCTTCACCGCAACAAGCACCGTCTCCAGGAGCCGTACGTATGCCGAGAGTGATATCGCAAGCCGAAGAGGAAGCGAGTGCAGCCAGGCTCTCCCAGCAGGTGGTTTCCTTTGCGCTGCACACCGTCCTGGCGCTTGGCTCCTGGCTGCTGCTCATGCTCGCCGGTTATGCGCTGAATCCCGTGTCTGCCCCCCAGTTCCTCATCCTCGCCCTCTCCATGTTCGTGCCGCTGGTTGTCGGCAACATGGTCACCCGCTTTCGGCAGGATGAAATGGCGACCGTCGTGTGGCTGGTTGGCCTCATCTGGGTGCTCATCATCAGTTTGTGGGTCCTGGATATGCCCACCGGACCGAACGAATGCTTCCGGTGCGCCGCAACCGAAAAGCTGTCGCGGACTTTATTCAGTTGGCCCAGCCCCAGCGGCCTGATCGACGATGACGGACCGTTTCTCGGCACCTGGCCCGCCGCCGCGCTCCTCGGCTACTCCATCGGAGCCAAGCTAGCCCTGCGCCGCCGCCCAAAAGCGATGTAAGCCGTAGCTTGTCCGGAGAGAGAATAGGATCGCGAGCGGCATGGTCATCGCGCCCAGGATGGCATCGCAGGCGAGCGATCCAACGGTAGCTCCAAGACTCGTTCGCATCGTTGTGATCGCTATTCCTGAATATGGCAGCACAAGAACAATCGCCGAGAGCGTTCCAGGAATCACCGTGTGTCGTCTGAGGGACAAGGCGCAGTGGCCGAAGCCGTTGAGCAGGAGCGCAAAGATTGCGATCTCTGAAGCCCGCATCAAGACTGCGGTCCGGGAAGCGTAGGCATGTGCATCCAGAACCGCAATCGCAATGGTGAGGAGTAGCATCGCGTCGCGTACGACAGGACGCGTTGTGAATCTTTCCGTCAGCCGTAAGTGATACGCGCTGGCGAAGTCGTCGTACCGGGAGTATTCGTCGATGTTGTGAAGAGCGAATACAAGCGGGAAAAACAGATTCACCGTGGCAAAGGTCATATACCAGGCCCTCAAATCTGCACATCGACTTACCCCAGCCGCAACGCTCTAAGCCACCATCCGGCCCGCATCCTCCTCGGGAGTTTCCTCCCGAGCCTTGTCTCGCTGAGGAATTTCGACCCAGACGCACTTCAACCCTTCCTCTGCGAGCAGCCAGACACACTCCAGAGGGCGATTCAGGGAACGCGCCCCCATCCTTTGCTGCGTCATCGTAGTAGGCATAGCTCCGCCTTTCCAGAGCAATCTCTCCAGTAGCTTTATTGCTGAAGATCTCCATCAAGGGGCGAAAATACGGGATAAACCCGTTCGGCATCAAGCAGATGCGGACGGGCGATCCTCGCTCTTCACACTCCGGTTGTGCTACCCGGCGCGATGAGCGAGGCCTGCTTGAACTCAGAAGCTCAAGACAGGGGCGCCGCTCAAGGCGTCACACGATCCTAAACAACTTAGGATCAGGAAATTGCATCGTTTTCCCGGTGTCATCCGTGACTTCCAATCCCGGTGCATACAGCCTCGGGCTAGCACGTTCGTTTCCGTTGCGAAGGGCCTTCGGACTGAAACAGGCGTTTCAATCCCCTGCCGCTTCATTTGCGGTGCTGTGATTTTGAATTTAACACATAATTAATTTTATGTTCGTAAAAATTGCGCCTGTGGCATAAAATTCCGGGCGAGGATCGGTCCCCACCCGGAACAGCGGCCTTGCCTGCTCTACACGACCGTGGTTGTGTGAAGCTGCTGCAAGGCGTAAACGTTGGTGTGGCGCCGTTGGGTCGCGGAAATACCCTCCACCGCGGCCTGTGCTGCGGCGATGGTCGTAATCGTCGGAATCCGCGCCAGCACCGCTGCCCGGCGAATAGCCTTCTCGTCAAAAAAGGTGTCCTGCCCCCGCGGAGTATTGATGATGAGCTGAATCCGGTCGCCCTTGATCAGGTCCACCACGTTCGGCCGCCCTTCTTTCACCTTGAACACCCGCTCCACGGCAAGCCCCGCCTGCTCCAGCACGTTGGCCGTGCCTTCGGTGGCCACGATGTTGAAGCCCAGTTCCACATAGTGCCGGCCAAGCTCGACAACCGCCCCCTTGTCGTGGTCGTTCACACTGAAGAAGACCGTGCCGCCCGTCGGCAGCACCTGTCCCGCTGAGAGTTGCGCCTTCGCGAATGCCTCCCCGAAGGTCGAAGCCACGCCCATCACCTCGCCCGTGGACTTCATCTCCGGGCTCAACACCGTATCGACCCCTGCAAACTTCGACCATGGAAACACCGGCGACTTCACGTAATAGTAAGTCCCCGTTTCAAGGTCTTTGCCCGAGGCAAGCTGCGCAGGCAGCAACTCGCGCAGCCTGCGGCCCGTCATCAGGCGCGCTGCCATCTTGGCCAGCGGCACTCCCGTAGCCTTCGAAACATAAGGCACGGTCCGCGAGGCACGCGGGTTCACCTCGATCACATATACATGGTCCATGCCCTCCGCATCGCGCTGGATGGCGAACTGCAGGTTAACCAGCCCGATCACCTTCAGCGCCAGCGCAAGCTTGCGTGTATACATGCGCAGGGTCTGCAGCGTCTCTTCGCGAATGCCCACCGCGGGCAGCACGCACGACGAGTCGCCGGAGTGAATGCCCGCCTCCTCGATGTGCTGCATGATGCCGGCAATCATCACGTCTTCCGAGTCGCACAGCGCATCGACATCGACCTCGACGGCGCTCTCCAAAAAGTGATCGACCAGCACCGGCCGCTCCTGCGAATACTCCACCGCCTCGCGCATGTAGCGCGCCACCGCCTCGGCGTCGTACGCAATCACCATGGCCCGCCCGCCAAGCACATAGCTGGGCCGCACCAGCACCGGATAGCCGATGCGCTCGCCAATCGCCAATGCTTCATCCACGCTGGTCGCCGTGCCGCCCGCGGGCTGCGGAATATTCAGGTCCTCCAGCAGCTTGCCGAACCGCTTGCGGTCCTCTGCCAGGTCGATCGATTCCGGCGATGTTCCGATGATCGGCACGCCCGCCGCGCGCAGGCGCTGTGCGAGGTTCAGCGGTGTCTGCCCGCCGAACTGCACGATCATGCCAATCTCCGCGCCAGACTGCGCCTCGTGGTGATAGACGGCGAGCACGTCTTCAAGCGTCAGCGGCTCAAAGTAGAGCCGGTCGCTGGTGTCGTAATCGGTCGAGACGGTTTCAGGATTGCAATTGACCATGATCGTTTCATAGCCGTCTTCCTTCAGCGCAAAAGCCGCATGGCAACAGCAGTAATCGAATTCGATGCCCTGCCCGATGCGGTTCGGACCCGAGCCGAGAATAATGATCTTCGACTTCTGTGTCGGTGGCGCTTCGTCCTCTTCGTCATAAGTCGAATAGAGATAAGGCGTCATCGATTCGAACTCCGCGGCGCAGGTGTCCACCAGTTTGAACACGGGCTTGATGCCCTTCGCCTCGCGCAGTTCCCTCACCTGCTTCACGCCATCATGGCCCTCAAGCTTCCACTCGGTGGCGATGCGCTCGTCGCTCAACCCGAAGCGTTTGAGCTGGCGAAGAGCCTCCGTGTCGATCGTCTCCGGAGTCGTCTCGGCAATGGCGCTCTGGGCTACCGTGATTTCGCGAATCTGATGCAGGAACCATGGGTCCATTCCCGTGAGCCGCGCCACTTCGCGCACGCTCATGCCCCGCTCGAAAGCGAAGCGGATGTAACTCAGCCGCTCCGGCTGCGGAGTGACCAGGCGCTGCGTCATGCGGCGCGGCTCCATCACTTCGGCGCCCGTCTTCTTGCCTGTCTCCAGCGCTCGCCAGGCCTTCATCAACGATTCCTTGAAGGTGCGCCCAATGGCCATCACCTCGCCCACCGACTTCATCTGCGGACCCAGCGTATCGTCGGAGCCGGGAAACTTCTCGAACTGCCACTTGGGAATCTTCACCACCACATAGTCGATGGTGGGCTCGAAGCAGGCCGGCGTCTTGCGCGTAATGTCGTTGGGAATCTCGTCGAGCGTATAGCCCACCGCCAGCTTGGCGGCAATCTTCGCAATCGGGAACCCGGTCGCCTTCGAGGCCAACGCCGATGAGCGCGAAACACGCGGATTCATCTCGATCACGGTCATCCGGCCGTTCGCTGGATTCACCGCAAACTGCACGTTCGATCCGCCTGTCTCCACGCCGATTTCGCGCATCACGGCAATCGCCGCGTCGCGCATCTTCTGGTACTCGCGGTCGCTGAGTGTCTGCGCCGGAGCCACCG